>CAZVKW010000151.1:0-6352 GCA_964627945.1 uncultured Lentimicrobiaceae bacterium | reverse complement strand
CCTACATCCGAACGCATTGGAATTGAACTGAAATTATTGATCACTGAGTTTCTGATGCCATTATCATAAAAATATATTTTTTTACTTCTGGAAAGCTCGCTTCTCAGATTTCGCGCAAATGATGGCAACACAAACAAAACAAAGTTCTTTTCAAGAATATTGATATAGTGGTCAATAGTCTTAACATCTATTCCAAGCGATCTGGATAATTCAGAGTAAGAAACCTGTGATCCAACCTGCCATGACAAAGCTTTCAATAAATTATCTAGTACCTGTGGTTTTCGCAAGCCAGAAAGTGACAATATATCCTTATATAAATAGCTCTGAGCAATATTAACGACCACATCACGAGCCATTTCAGCCTTTGTAACAACTTCAGGATAACTTCCGAAAACCAGTCGATTAGGTAGATTTTCAATTACCTCCATCAATCCGTAGGTCTTTCTAATTTCATCCAGACTCACTGGCAACAAACGATAATCCTTATACCTTCCGGTAAGTGATTCAAAGGTTTGGTTTGCCAATTCAAGTGCTGAAGAACCTGTGATTACAAATTGATAATCTAACTCTCTATCAATAAGTATTTTAACCAATAAACCAATATTTTCAAGCGCTTGTGCTTCGTCAATAATGACTAATTTCTTGTGACCGATTAATTGGATAACTGTTGTTACATTTTCAGGTTTCCACAGATTTCTTATCGTTGGATCATCTCCACTGATATAGGTATATTCTCTTTTAAGTGAATTGGCAAATGTTTTCACCAAAGTCGTTTTCCCGGCCTGTCTGGGTCCAAGGATAATGACCGCTTTCTTTGGATCTGTGGATAAATTTAAACCTTGTAATAGAGTTCTTTCAATCATAATACACGAAATAATTTACAAATATACCTATTTTTATGGATTATGTTCCACAAATATGCCTATTTTTATGGATTATGTTCCAAGTATACACAAATCGATATGATTCAGGAAATCTTATCTACGGATTGTCCTTTCGTTTTTAACTGTATTTTAACCGGTTAACATTCGATGAGCCATTTGCTTAAACGCTTTGAACTTCATTTTTCCGTAATTTTGCGGCATGAAACACATTGAAATCATGTCGCCGGTTGGCTCATACGAAGCCTTGATGGCTGCCGTTCAGGCCGGAGCCGGTTCCGTATATTTTGGTGTCGGGAAACTCAATATGCGCTCAAAATCATCGCAGAATTTCAGTCTCGCCGACCTCGAAACGATTGCCGGCATCTGCCGCGAAAACAAGATCAACAGCTATGTTACGATCAATACGGTGGTTTTTGATTCGGAACTCAAAGAGATGCGCGAGTTGATCGATGCCGTGAAAACACATGGAATTTCTGCCATCATTGCATCCGACCAGGCTGTCATACAATACGCACGCAAACAAGGAGTTGAAGTTCATCTGTCCACACAGACAAATGTCACCAACATCGAAGCCGTTAAATTCTATGCACAATTTGCCGATGTGATGGTGACTGCCCGTGAACTCTCGATCGATCAGGTCGCTGAGATTACGAAGGCAATCAAAGAGCACAACATCTGCGGTCCGGCCGGAGAACTTATCCGGATCGAAATATTTGTTCATGGAGCATTGTGTATGGCCGTTTCGGGCAAATGTTACCTCAGCCTGGATATGATGAATTCATCCGCCAACCGCGGTGCTTGCCTTCAACCCTGCCGCAGAGGATACACCGTGAAAGACAAGGATGAAGAGGTTGAAATGGATATTGAACACGAATATATCATGTCGCCCAAAGATCTGAATACCCTGGCTTTTCTGGATAAAATCATCCATGCCGGTGTGGAGGTTCTCAAGATTGAAGGGCGCGGCCGTTCACCGGAATACGTTAAAACCGTGACACTGGTTTATCACGAAGCAGTTGAAGCCGTACTTGAGGGCACATTTACACCGGATAAGGTTGAGAAATGGAACGAACGACTGGCCTCGGTCTACAACCGTGGTTTCTGGGACGGATATTATCTGGGAAAGAAAATCGGTCAATGGACCGAAAATTATGGATCACAAGCCACTGATCGAAAGGTTTTTGTAGGAACCGTTCAGAATTTCTTCGCCAAACTGGTTGTTGCAGAAATAAAAATGGAAACACAGTCGCTAAGTCAACACGATAAAATACTCATCATTGGTCCAACAACCGGAGTATATGAAGGTTCCGCAGAAGAAATCCGTGTGGAATTGCAAGCAGTTTCAGAAACAAAAAAAGGCGAACATTGTTCCATCCCTGTTAGTAGTGTTGTAAGACGTGGCGACAAAGTGTACAAACTTGTAAAAGCATCGATTTTGGAGATCAAAGAATGACAGGCACAAATTTTCATACACACAGCAGTTTCAGCGATGGAAAAAGCGCGCCTGAAGCTTATGTCAAAGAAGCGATCAGACTCGGGATGAATATAATCGGGTTCTCGGATCACGCTCCTATGCCATTCAAAAATACTTTTTCAATTCAGAGCGGAAACTATTTACCTTACTGCAATGAAATCAGACGTTTACAAAAAGAATACGCCGGAATAATCGAGATTTACCTGGGATTGGAAATTGATTTTATTCCGGGAATGATGGAAGATTTCGCTGGACTGGTACACGAAGGAAAACTCGATTATACAATCGGATCGGTCCATCTGATCGGGAAAGAGAAAGAAGAAAATCTTTGGTTTACCGACGGTCCAAATCGCGCAACCTATGATGATGGCCTTCAGAAATTCTTTGGAGGCGATATCCGTAATGCTGTGAAAGCATTTTACTATCAGACAAACCAGATGATCGAATCACAATCTTTTGACGTAATCGGACATTTCGATAAAGTGAAAATGCACAACCAGAACCGCTATTTCACCGAAGATGAAAAATGGTACTCCGGACTGATCGATGAAACGCTTGAACTTATCAAAAACAAACAAATCATCGTGGAGGTGAACAGCCGTGGTTTATACAAACAGCGTTCAACCGACTTTTTTCCATCGCTTAATATTTTGCACAAAATGTACAAAATGGGTATTCCACTGATTATCAGTTCTGATGCGCATCAGCCAGAGGAAATCCAAATGCTTTTTTCTGAAGCAGTTCATGCTGTAAAAAGTGCAGGTTATCAATCTGTTATGTGTTTCACCTCATCAGGTTGGACTGAACAATCGTTGAATTAATTATTTGAAAATCTATATGTTACAAAAACCTGCTGCAACAACAGCAAACCTCCATCCTGTGTTGAAAAACCGCTGGAGTCCGAGAGCCTACTCAAGTGAAGCCATTGATGACAGTTTGATTATGCGGATGCTTCAGGCCGCTAGATGGGCTCCATCCGCATCAAACGAACAACCCTGGAGCTTTATTCTGGGCAAAAAAAGCGACGAAACATATCAGAAAATATTTGATACATTGGTCGAATTCAATCAGTTATGGGCTGTTGAGGCTCCTGTTCTGATTTTGGCCTGCGGACGGATGATGAGCACAAAAAATCCCGAAAACGCGAACCCTACTTATCAATACGATCTGGGTCAGGCAGTGGCACATCTCACTTTTCAGGCTTCGTCCGACGGTTTGATTGTACATCAGATGGCCGGTTTCGATGCAACAAAAGCTACTGAAATTTTCAATTTACCTGCTGATATTAAAGCAGTTACTGTGATTGCTGTGGGTACATTCGGCGATCCTGAAAAATTACACCCAAACCTGAAGAAACTCGAATTCAATCCACGCGAAAGACGCCCGATAGCCGAAAGCGTTTTTTCCGGCGTCTATGGTGAAACAGCTCCGATCGCTTTTGAACAAATCTAAAAATAAATCATCCTGATTAACATAAAAATCTAATAATCATGGAAATAGCCTCTCTGGTCTCGGGCGGAGTCGACAGTTCGGTTACCATTCCTTTGCTCAAGGAACAAGGTTTCGATCCGGTGATTTTTTACATCAAGATCGGGATGGAAGACGAGCCCGGGTTTACAGATTGCCCGTCAGAAGAAGATATTGAAATCACAACCTATATCGCACATAAGTACGGTTGTAAACTCGAAATAGTTGATTTACAGAAAGATTACTGGGAAAATGTGGTGACATACACCATCGAAAGTGTAAAAAAAGGCTTCACTCCCAATCCGGATGTCATGTGCAATCGCTTGATCAAATTTGGCGCATTTGAAGACCGTTTCGGGCACCAGTTTGACAAGATCAGCACCGGTCACTATGCCCGTATAATCGAAAACGAAAATGGATTTTTCCTGGGTACAGCAGCCGATCCGATGAAAGACCAAACCTATTTTCTGGGTCGAATCACCTATTCACAACTCAGCAAACTGATGTTTCCTGTTGGCGGATTATTGAAACCCGAAGTAAGGAAAATCGCGATGGAGATGCGTCTTCCAAGCGCACATCGTCCTGATAGTCAAGGGATTTGTTTTTTGGGAAAAATCAATTACAACGATTTTATCCGGCGTTATACCGGTGAGAAGGAAGGAAAAATCGTCGAGTTCGGAAAAGGTCGTGTTTTAGGTAAACACAAAGGATTCTGGTTTCATACTATCGGACAAAGAAAAGGTCTTGGATTGAGTGGCGGTCCATGGTTCGTAGTAAAAAAAGATGTGAACGAGAACATTGTCTATGTTTCAAACGGCTATGATCCTGAAAATCAATATGCTGATGTGATTCTTCTTGCTGATTATCAATCGCTTCATCCTGATTTTCAGTTACGTCAGGGAGATCCTGTTCGCTTTAAAATCAGACACCAGCCAGAATTCAATCATGCTATTATGGATATTCAACCCGAACATATTTCGCTACATACCGAATCTCCGATTGCAGGTGTTGCACCGGGTCAGTTTGGTGTATTGTATCATCCCGAAGAAGCTTACTGTCTGGGCAGTGGTATTATTGCTGATTAGATTTTGAAATTCTGTTTGAAAGGCCTACTTTTGTTAGTCTAAGGCCTGTTTATGCGGATTTTTTCATTCTTATTTCTTCTCTGCATTCTTTTTACGGCTCCAAATGCCAGTGCTCAGGAACCTGTTTACCGTCATTATACAACTCTCAACGGCCTTTCTTCCTCCGAAACTTATGACGTATTGGAAGACGATCATAAATTTATCTGGATTGCCACCGATTATGGTCTTGTGAGATTCGATGGATTTAACTTCCTGATTTATGACAAACAAAATGGTTTGCCCGAAAATGCAGTTTTCAATCTGAAAAAGGATGAAGCCGGTAATATCTGGTTTAATACTTTTAATGGATTACTGGCATACTGGGACGGAAAAAAAGTTCATCCATACCCTTATAATCAGAGACTTTCGGAATATCTCAGATCACTTGGATTAATCACAACTGTATTTGTTAGCTATGACTTCAGACCTGACAGCAGCATCCTTTTTGATGTTGTCGGTAAAGGTCTACACCGAATTTCAAAAGATGGAATAATTAGTACGGCAAAAAAACCGGCAGATTCAATAATCTTTGATCTTGAACTGAAGAAAACCAAACAGGTTTTATTCAATTCGGCTATCTTTTTCAAAAATCCAATACTGAGAATCATTGATGGTCATAAAGAATATTATATCAAGGATTTGTTTAATAATCCGGATGAAAAAAACTCTACCTATTTCAGAGCTACTCATCATAACGGAAGGGTTTATTTTAGTTTTAACAATAGCTTGGCGATCATCAAGGATGGAGTTCTGGAAAAGAGTATCAAATTCAATAACAGGATCATATCCCTTTATCACGATAATAATGACAGATTATGGGTTGGCACAGTGAACGAAGGTGTGTTTTTGTTTGATGATCCCACATATAATTCAAAACCAAATAATTACCTTTTTGGAAATTCAATCAGTCACATTTTTATGGATCACGAGGGAGGGGTTTGGTTAACTTCATTGAACAATGGAGTTTTCTATTACCCAAGCACATCCATCTTAAAATTTGACAAAGAAAACGGATTACCAACAAATCGTATTCTGGATCTGGATGTTGACAAAAAAGGAAATATCTGGCTTGGTCTCGACCGGGGATTTGTTGCTTCGATTAGTAATTTAAGTGAACTGAAAACTTACAAAACAAGCAAAATAGCAGAATCGATCATCACCAGTGTCAGATGGGATGAATACAGGAAGAGTTTAATGGTTGGGACGAATACTGATTTTTTTCTGTTAAAAGATGGTGTATTTACAAAACATCCCTTTATATCCCAGATTTTACCAAAAAAATATCAGCGTGAGAATATTCTGATTTGTAATAATATTTCATATGATCCAAAGAAATCGCAATGGTGGCTTGGTAGATATACGGGTATAACTGCTTTGGACCAAAATGGAAAAGTCGTTTTTGT
>CAZVKW010000150.1:0-6498 GCA_964627945.1 uncultured Lentimicrobiaceae bacterium | reverse complement strand
TATTTTAAACGTTTTCCTTTACCGGCACCTCCACCTGAATGCCATCTTTTCTTAAGACCTATTCCAAGCTCTCCTGTATTATTTTGTTCATCTCCGGTTTTATGGCATAAACCAAGTTTTCTGCCGGTTTTTGGTCCTTCACTTATGGGTCCGGTATGATTTAATTTTGGCATGATTATATTATTTGTTGTATTCGATTGTATTCAAAATAGTTATATACACAACAAGCCCTGTTTCAAGTCCTCAATAATATCTTCCACATCTTCAATGCCTACTGAGAACCGAATGAGATCATCTGTAATTCCTGCTGCAAGTTTATTTTCTTTGTTCACACCTGCATGGGTCATGGAAGCCGGATGCTGGATAAGTGTTTCTACTCCACCCAACGAAACTGCCAACAGAGCAAGGTGTACATTATCCATAAGTTTTTTTCCGGCCTCATATCCTCCTTTCAAACCAAAACTCATCATTGAGCCAAATCCTTTCATCTGGTTTTTTGCCAGTTCATATTGCGGATGAGATGTTAAACCCGGATATTTTATCCATGCAACTTCTGGATGTGATTGTAAAAAGATTGCAATTTTCATAGCATTTTCCTGTGCTCTTTCGATCCGTAAAGCAAGTGTTCTTACCCCGCGTAAAACCATGAAAGCCTGTGTTGGATCCATATTGCATCCCATATACACCATAGAATGACGGATTTTTTTATATAAAACAGGATCTTTTGTAACAATTACACCACCAACAATATCAGCATGACCATTGATGAATTTTGTGATCGAGTGTAGAACAACATCGGCACCCAGATCCAATGGCTTTTGTAAATATGGAGAACAAAAGGTATTATCTACCACCAGAATCAGATTGTTTTCTTTCGCAATTCTTGCACATGCCACTATATCAGTTATTTCCATTGTGGGATTGGCAGGTGTTTCAATGTAAAGAACGCGGGTATTTGGTTTAAGAGCTGCAATTATATTTTCAGTATTGGAAGTATTTACAAAACTGGCTTCTACATTAAAACGTGAAAAATCCTGTTCCAGAACACCTCTAGCCGGACCATAAACAGCATCTGAACTGATGATATGACTACCTGCTGACAACAAGGCCATATAAACGCTACTGATGGCCCCCATACCAGAACTCGTTGCGATTCCATCAAATCCGTTTTCAAGTTCTGCAATATTTTGTTCAAACGCCCGGATTGTTGGATTACCGATTCTTGTATAAATGTATCCGTCACTTTTACCAGAAAAGCAGTCAGCACCATGTTGGGCACTTTTAAACTTGAATGTAGAAGTTTGGTAAATTGGGACGGTTGCACTACCAAATTCGTCTTCAAAGGCACCGGCATGAATGAGCTTGGTGTTGAATCCTTTATCTTTTGTCTTCATAAGAATATATTTTTTGACAAAGATAATGAACGTGCGTTCATAATTAAAAAATAATCATAAAGAATTTCTATTCTTTTGAGCCAATTCAGCTCTCATATAAGTCGTGGCATCTATGTTGCTTCTACAACATGGATGATACTATTCCTAAGTCACTGATTTGATGTAAAATTAAGCAGATAAATCTGCAACAATAAGATTCTTCAGAATTGGTTCGGAAGCATAGCAATTTTGAATATGCTTGTTAAAACCAATTTTGGCATTAGGGAGGTTCAGTTTCAATTGTATCTATGGTCCTGAAACATATGTTGAAATTATTTGTCTTCTTTTTCTGCTCGAAGAGGTTCAATATCTCCATTGTAGGAAATTGTGCTCCTGTTGTTGCTGGAAATTGTCAGCAAAGCGGTTCCTTCAGGGCTGATATTCAGGAAGATATCATATGTATCATTCTTGTCTTTTACTTTCACTTTCAGCTCATAGCCTTTTTTTGTTTTCACAAGATCATATGATTCAGGTTTGGCCATGAATTTAAAGCCACCTTCCTGATTGATGTTTACCTGATACGCACGACCAAAAAATGGCATATAGCTGTCAATTAGTTCAGGACTGAATTTCATGTGGTTAGGATTTGAAATTAAATCAACAATCGGATAACCTTGTGGGATGGCCCGATTCGCTATAAACATGAAGTTCTTCGTGTTTACAAGTGCCTCAATCTTTTTCTGTTGTTCAATACGGCGTTCTTTCCGGATTTCTTTTTTGCTTTTTTCCTGCGAAAATACTGTCGATAAATTGATTAAAATTAAAACCATTAGTAAAAATGCTCTTGTTTTCATTTGATTTAATTTTAAGATTTACTTTGAAATTTCCAAAAACCATACCACTTTTATCCAACTATTATGATTGTTAAGTAGCTCAGTAGAATTACAAATTAAAGGTACAATGGATTTATTTTTTTTGTTCAGCAAAAGAAGAAATGAATCATATGCATTACTTTTTATCTTTGTGAAGCTAATATAAATTGTTATGCTTCAGAAGAAAATACTGATCATCTATCCTGAGCCAAGAAGCACGCGTGTGGCTGTGTACCGCAGCACGGAACCGATGTTTCTGAAGGCCATCAAACATCCGGCCGAAGAGTTAGCAAAGTTCAAAACTATTCCCGAACAAATGCCCTACCGGCGCGATGCTATATTGAATGAGCTGAAACGAAATGATTTTGATATCAATGCTGTTGAAATCATCATGGCCCGTAGCGGTTTGGTTAAGCCTTTAAAATCAGGAGTATACAGAATCAATGAAGCCATGGTTGCCGATCTGAAAGTAGGAATTATGGGTGTTCATGAAACCAATCTGGGAGGATTGATTGCTT
The DNA here is from genome assembly GCA_964627945.1 of uncultured Lentimicrobiaceae bacterium. Taxonomy (GTDB): domain Bacteria; phylum Bacteroidota; class Bacteroidia; order Bacteroidales; family F082; genus CAJBPB01. The sequence goes on along the minus strand of CAZVKW010000150.1, from coordinate 3,735 downwards.
ATGAAATTGCGAAATCAATTGGTATTCAGGCCTATATGGCTGATCCTGTTGTTGTGGATGAACTTTCTGAACTGGCCAAAATCACCGGACATCCTTTGTTCGTGCGCAAATCCATTTTCCATGCCCTGAGCCACAAATATTTTGCCCGGAAATATGCCAAATCGATCAATAGGGCATACGAAGATCTGAATCTAATCGTATGTCATGTTGGATTAGGTGGCATTTCGATTGGCGCACATATGAAAGGGCAGGTGGTTGATGTGAATCAGGCTTTTGATGGTGGCGGACCGTTTTCTATTACCCGCACCGGTACATTGCCTGTCGGACAGCTGATTAATTATTGTTTCAGTGGCAAAGCAAGCAAAGAAGAAGTGCTGCAGATGGTGAACTCTAAAGGAGGATATTCAGCCTATCTGGGCACGGATAGTATCTCTCAGATTGATAAAATGCTGGCCGAAGGGGATAAAAAAGCTTTGTTTATTTCTGAAGCCTGCGCTTATCAGGTGAGCAAGGAAATTGCTTCGCATTATGCAACTCTCGAAGGTGAAGTGGATGCTATTATCCTGACAGGCAATATCTTCAACAGTAATTTGTTTCTCGATAATGTGAAAAAACGGGTTGGGAAACTGGCTCCAATGGCCCTTTATCCTTCGGTGAACGACCTCGAAGCCCATGCCGTGAACGCGATGCGTGTTTTGAAGGGCGAAGTCGAAGTGAAGGAATATGAATAAGTCTTTCACTGTAAAGAGTTTTATTTTACTCATTATCATTCTGGGATGGCAGTTATCTGTTGCTCAAAATTGGAAAAATGGTTTTGAGTCTTCAGAAAATATAGATAACTGGCTTAATATCAAACAGATAAAAAAATCCAGGCCTCATCGGGGAAGTGCTTTTCACAGAACCGAGGCTGGCATGGAATTCGGTTGTGGATTAAGTTATGCATTTCCGGATACCATTCAGAATCAAAATCTCAGACTCTCTTTTAGTGCTTTTTTCAGGTCACCTGAGATAATTGATAAAGCATTGGTTGTACTTACCGTTCAAAGAGGTAGCTCATTGCTTATCTGGAAGGCCGTTTCACTGACTGATTTTCTCCAGAAACCAGCCAAATGGACAAAGGTTTCCTTGCAAACACTTATTCCTTCGGATCAACTCAAGGGAAGTGTTTTGAAAATTTATGTCTGGAATCCTGGCAGGGAACAGTTGGATACCGACGATTTCATTCTTTCACTTGATCCTGAACCAGTTCCTTCTTTTCTACCTGACATTACTGTAAATGATATTTCTAAGCCTGGGAAAGTTCTATTCAGGAATCCATTTTTTACTTTGAATTTTGACGAAAAAAGCGGAATTCTTTACATTTCAGATATAAGCGGAAATGCAATTACCCGTGCGATAGGTATTTCTTTTCTGGAGTCACGTGGAAAACGTCCTTATATAAGTTATTTACAAAAATGGGAGTTGCAAGAGATTCAAAAACAGGATACTACCACAAACATTCTACTTACTTCAGAAAACAAATATTTGCAGTTGCGCTTGAATTTTCAGCTGACTGATCATCTTCGGGAAATACGATGTGCGTTGACCACCCGCTTCATCAGGCCGGTTTCAGTCGATCGTCTGAGTCTTGTCATACCATTCATCGACAATATTGAGCATGTGTATCGAAAAAATGCGCTGCAAGATGATTCTGATTTTCAATCGGAGTATTATCTTGATAAACAAGGACTTGCATTTGGTAAAGCGAATCGGGCGCTTACTTTTTATCATTTAGACGGGGTTTCAAGTGCCCAACTTTCTTCGACAGATCGGAATTTATTTCTGAATCTGGACCTTGCGGCAGATCATCCGCAGATTCATTTTCCTTTATTGCCGGATAAAAAAGACGTTTTTGAGAATATATCAGCGAATTTTTACCAAAAAGACGAGGTGTTGGCGTCCTTCTGGAATTGTACCATTGGCATTGAAACTGAAAATCTGCCAAGGTTGATGCCGGTACCACTGGGATTTGAATCCGCAATAATCTGGACAGAGCATGCCGACTGGACCAATATGCGTACCCAGCGGGCGGTCAATTTCGGCCGGGAGGATATTACTGATATTCAGCAATCTACAGGCGGATTTGCGCACTATCGAATTCCGGTCACGAAAAGTGTTTTTTATCACAATCCGGATAGCATTACGAATACAGAAATCAGCAAAGGAATGTTTACCGAACTTCATGCTACGATTCAATCTGAGCCTGAATTTTTGCCTTTTCTGAAACAGTTACAACAGGCCGGGTTTGAAATTTGTTTGCATACACCCGAACAATTTACTTCTGAATCATTGTATCTGTCTGAATCACTTACTTTTATGAAGGAAAATTTTGGTTCAAAAACCTGGATCGATCACGGATATAACAATAATGCGGTAAATAATCGGGAGGATTTTGTTTGTGATGGTTTAAATGCTGAATCAGTCAATTATGTTCGCGAACTTTGGAAGGAGAACGGAGTGAAATATTTCTGGAATCCTTATTACGAAGATGTTAGGCCATTTGAAAATCAAGCATTTGAAGGAAATCTGATGATTCCTTATCCGGGTTTTGGAGATCTTTTTCCCGACAGAATGATCTCATCAAATCAACGGAAATATGATGGATTTCTCTGGTCAACAGCCAGTTCGCTTGATATTACAGCTCCGGGTTTATGGAATTATTACTTCAGCGATGAACGGATCTCAAATCTTCTGAAATTTCATTCTGTTTACATCAATCATGTGTATCCTGCCTGGGTTGACGAATCGCGCAACTACTGGACTACTAACTCCGATGGTCGTATTGTTGCCCGTGAAGAGTTTAATCAGGTTCTGGCAAAACTGTCAGCTTTGCGTGATACCGGAAGATTGTGGCCTGCAACAATTGGTCAACTTATTGAATATCAGGAATCACTTCAGGGAATCGATTACAGGATTCTTCCGGGTGGAAAGGTTTTAATTGAAAACAAAAACGATCGTAATATTCAGGGCATCAGTTTTATAACATCAGCAAACCAAGTATTGGTAAATGGTTTGATGCCAACTTCAAAAAAGCTTGATAACGAGATGATTTTCTGGTTTGATCTTGCGGCTGGTGAGAAAGTGATTATTCAGACTACCAGATAATCGAACTTACTTCCTTTTAGATCATATCTTCATTTCAGGGATTTCGCCTTCAACGATCAGTTCGCCTTCAGTAGAAGCAACAATTTGTTCCACGCTCACACCGGGAGCCCTCTCGATCAGTTTAAAACCATAATCGGTCACATCAACAACAGCAAGATCGGTTACGATTCGTTTTACACAACGAACGCCTGTTAAAGGTAAAGTGCAGTCCTTCAGTAATTTCGATTTGCCAGATGGATCACAATGTGTCATTGCAACAATAATGTTTTTGGCTGAGGCGACCAGATCCATGGCTCCGCCCATTCCCTTTACCATCTTTCCGGGGATCTTCCAACTGGCAATATCACCCTGATCGGTAACCTGAAAAGCACCCAAAACAGTGAGGTCGATATGTCCGCCGCGAATCATAGCAAAACTGAGTGAAGAGTCGAAAAACGCAGCTCCTTTGGTATAGGTAATGGTCTGTTTTCCTGCATTGATGAGGTCGGGATCGATCTTATCCTTTTCCGGAAACGGACCAATTCCCAGCAATCCGTTTTCTGACTGTAGCACCACTTCCACACCTTCGGGAATGAAATTGGCTACCAGCGT
>CAZVKW010000149.1:0-6551 GCA_964627945.1 uncultured Lentimicrobiaceae bacterium | reverse complement strand
TGATGAGATTCTGAATTGCTCTTCCTTTGCTGGTTTTTGTGCCTTCAGGAATTTCAAAAACCCTGAGCCAGAAACACTTACCATTTTCGGTAAAGAACAACATATAGTTATGGTTCGTTGCAATGAACAAATGTTCAATAAAGTCTTCATCGCGCGATTCACTTCCTTTGGCGCCGATACCTCCCCTGCTCTGACGACGGTATTCGGTCAATGCTGTTCTTTTTATATAACCAAGGTGAGAGATGGTCACAACAACCATATCATCAGCAATTACATCTTCAATTTTAAACTCATCTGCAGAATAAACAACGGTTGAGCGGGAAGCATCACCATATTTTTCCTTGATTACTCTAAGTTCATTTTTAATGATTTCATAGCGCAATTCTTCATTGCCAAGAATCTCTTTGAAATAGGCAATTGTCTTGATAATCTCGTCGTATTCTTCCTTTATCTTCTGAATTTCGAGACCAGTAAGACGTTGTAATCTCATTTCGAGTATCGCTTTCGCCTGAATTTCAGTCAGACCAAATTTTTCCATTAAACCTGTGCGGGCTTCATCAGGAGTTTTAGATGCCTTGATCAGTTCAATAACGGCATCAATATTATCCAGCGCAATGATTAATCCAAGCAAGATATGGGCACGTTTTTCAGCTTCACTCAGATCATAACGGGTACGTCGAACAACCACTTCATGGCGATGCTCAACGAAATAATGAATCAATTCCTTCAGGTTCAATGTTTTAGGTCTACCTTTTACCAATGCAACATTATTCACACTGAATGAGGTCTGAAGGGCAGTTAACTGATAAAGTTTGTTCAGAACAACATTCGGAACGGCATCTTTCTTCAGTTCATATACAATACGCATCCCATTCCGGTCTGATTCATCACGGATATCTGAAATGCCTTCAATTTTTTTATCATTGACAAGGTCGGCGGTCTTTTTGATCATCTCGGCCTTGTTCACCTGATAAGGAATGGAAGTTACAATAATCCATTCACGGTTATTATGCTCTTCGAAAGTGCTTTCGCCACGCATCATGATGCGGCCGCGACCAGTTTCAAAGGCCTCACGCACACCTTCAAATCCATATATGATTCCACCTGTTGGAAAATCTGGGGCTTTTATATATTGCATCAACTCCGCGATTGTGATATCGCGGTTTTCGATATATGCAATGGTACCATCGATAATTTCAGATAAATTATGAGGTGGCATATTGGTAGCCATACCAACCGCGATACCGCTTGCACCGTTCACTAGAAGATTGGGAATAGCTGCAGGCAGAACTGTGGGCTCAGTGAGTGAGTCATCGAAGTTCAGTTGAAAATCAACCGTATCTTTATCGATATCGGACAGCATTTCCTCAGCAATCTTTCGCAATCGGGCTTCCGTATAACGCATGGCAGCAGGGCTGTCACCATCAACAGAACCAAAGTTACCCTGACCATCAACAAGCGGATAGCGGAGCGACCATTCCTGGGCCATACGTACCATGGCATCATACACTGATGTATCACCATGAGGGTGATATTTACCGAGTACTTCCCCAACGATTCTGGCAGATTTTTTATAAGACCTGTTAGACAGTACACCCAAATCAAGCATACCATATAAAACGCGTCTGTGAACAGGTTTCAGACCATCACGCACGTCAGGTAGTGCGCGTGAAACAATAACCGACATTGAATAATCAATGTAGGCTGATTTCATTTGGGTCTCAATATTTACTTTGACAATTTTTTCGCCTTCAAAAGCCTCTTCCATTCAGTAGTTCTTCAATTTAGTCATAGAAAAATAGTGTGCAAAGATACTAAAAAATCAAATTATCGTTTCATTCAAAAGGCTTAAGTTTGAATATATGTCAACATAGTTGTGTTAATATTTTTGACAATGAAACAAATTTGGACTAATCTTTGTTAACTACTTTTGACGATAAGCCTATGAATCGGAGATATCCTGTTAATTTGCAGAATGACAGAGTTTTATTCATTGGCAATACTTTGAAAAATTATATTTAAAACTATGGATGCAAAATTTTCGCCCCGTGTAAGAGATATCCTGACATACAGTCATGAAGAAGCTGTTCGGCTGGGCAACAATTATATAGGCATTGAGCATTTGTTTCTTGGAATGATTCGCGACGGTGATGGAAAAGCAATCAAGATTCTGAAAGGATTAGGCATTGATATTGATCTATTTAAACGTAAAATCGAAGATTCGATCCGTAATCCGCATGCTCAGGCTCAGGATCTTACAAACATTCCCCTAATGAAGCAGACCGAGAAAGTGCTGAAGTTCACTTATCTGGTTGCAAAAGAGTTCAACAGTGAATTGATTAATTCGGAGCATTTGCTTTTGGCAATGCTCAAAATAAACAATAATATTATTCCTCAGATGCTTGAAAATGAAGGTGTTGATTATAATACTTATAAAAAAGAACTGATCAGCCAAAGTGATACAATTTTTCCGGAAATCACGGAAAAAGAAACCCCAAGGTCAGAATACCCGGGAGAACCATCTGATGATGATGAACCCCGTATGTCAAGACCAGGCTCAAAAAGCACAGAAGATTCTAAATCAAAAACTCCGGTTCTTGACAATTTTGGTCGCGATTTAACAAAAGCAGCAGCCGAAAACCGTCTGGATCCTATTGTTGGCCGTGAGAAAGAACTGGAACGTATTAGTCAGATTCTGAGTCGCAGAAAGAAAAATAATCCAATTCTGATAGGTGAACCCGGTGTTGGTAAGTCAGCAATCGCTGAAGGTCTTGCTCTTCGGATTGTTCAACGCAAGGTGTCACGTGCACTATTTGATAAACGGCTGTTTATGCTTGACGTCGCTTCTCTGGTTGCCGGAACAAAATACCGTGGCCAGTTTGAGGAACGTATGAAAGCGCTTCTCAACGAAATCGAAAAAAATCCTGATATTATCCTGTTTATTGACGAAATACATACCATTGTAGGTGCAGGAAATGCTAGTGGGTCTCTTGATGCATCCAATATGTTCAAACCGGCCCTCGCCCGGGGTGAACTTCAGTGTATTGGTGCAACAACATTGGATGAGTACCGTCAGTATATCGAAAAAGATGGCGCACTTGAAAGAAGATTCCAAAAGATTCTTGTTGATCCGACAAGTCCTGAAGAAACAATTGATATCCTGAATAATATCAAGGAAAAGTATGAAGATCACCACTTTGTGAAATATGAACCTGCTGCCATTGAAGCCTGTGTCAAACTCACAAATCGCTATATGTCAGACCGTTGCCTTCCTGACAAAGCCATTGACGCATTGGATGAAGCTGGTGCAAGGGTTCATATAAACAATATTCAGGTCCCGAACGACATCATTGCGCTCGAAAAAGAGCTTGAAGACAATAAACAAAGCAAGATAAAAGCCATTGAGCAGCAGAAATTTGAAAAAGCTGCCGAGTTTCGCGACAATGATAAAAAGATCACAGCAAGGCTCGATTTAGCCAAAAAGCAGTGGGAGGAGCAATCCAAACTTCAGCGTGAATCTGTTACTGAAGAAAATGTTGCTGAAGTAGTTGCCATGATGACAGGTGTTCCGGTGCAACGAATCGCACAGAATGAAAGTGACCGTCTTGTACAAATGGAAACACAGCTCCAGGATTCAGTAATCGGACAAAATGACGCGATTAAAAAAGTCGCGAAAGCCATACGACGTAACCGCGCCGGACTGAAAGATCCGAATAAACCTATTGGAACTTTTATTTTCCTTGGACCAACCGGTGTTGGAAAAACCTATCTGGCAAAAGTACTTGCCAAATATTTGTTCGACACGGAAGAAGCGCTCGTTCGAATCGATATGAGTGAATATATGGAGAAATTCGCCGTTTCGAGGCTTGTTGGTGCCCCTCCCGGTTATGTTGGATACGAAGAAGGCGGACAGCTGACAGAAAAAGTTCGCAGGAAACCTTATTCAATTGTTTTACTCGATGAAATTGAAAAAGCACATCCTGATGTTTTCCATTTGCTGTTGCAGGTTCTAGACGATGGCGTACTTACCGATAGTTTAGGTCGTCGTGTTGATTTTAAAAACACGATTGTAATTATGACTTCAAACATTGGTTCTCGCCAGTTAAAGGATTTCGGTCAGGGAGTTGGGTTTGGAACAGCTGCAAAAAAAGTTGCAAAAGCAACCTATGCCACCGGAGTTATTGAAAACGCGCTCAAAAAATCATTTGCTCCAGAATTTCTGAACCGTATTGATGATATCGTCATTTTCGATTCACTTGAACGCGAAGATATACATAAGATTATTGACGTTGAACTAAGGAATCTTTATGCCCGTGTTGCTGAGCTCGGTTATTCCATTCAAATCACTGAGGCAGCCAAAGATTTCCTTGCTGAAAAAGGCTGGGATGAACAATTTGGAGCCCGCCCGTTGAAACGTGCAATTCAGAAATATGTCGAAGACGAACTCGCCGAAGAAATCATTAAAACCAAACTTCACAGCGGCGATATTATCCTCATCGATTTTGATAAGGAAAAATCAGAAATCACAATTTCCATCGATAAGAAAGAATAGATTCAACTTATATTTTATTTACAACCTGCTAATCATGAATATTTTTGATTGGCAGGTTTTTTCTTTTTAAACATATTTCATTCAACGAAATGGAATAATAAAAAAGCTAAACTCATTATAAATAAGCCTGTTGAACTGATCGCAGAAGGCTCAGAAAAAGGATTTTCCATACATTTGCCGAAAACCATAAAAACGAAGCTGTTATGAGTGAAAAAACCACAATTAAAGGAGGAGATTTTTTAATCAAAGATGTTGATATTGAGGATGTTTTCATCCCGGAGGAGTTTGACGATGAAACAAAAATGATCGCTGACACCTGTAAGGATTTTCTTGATTCAGAAATATTTCCGAACCTTGATAGAATTGATAAACAGGAAGTAGGGCTGATGGCTCAATTGCTGAAAAAAGCAGGTGAACTGGGTTTACTTGGACTTTCAGTACCGGAAGAATACGATGGTTTTGAACAATCGTTCCTCAATATTATGCGTGCCAACGAAGCACTCGGATCAGGTTATTCCTATTCAGTAGCGATTATGGCGCACACCGGAATCGGAACCTTACCCATCCTTTATTATGGTAATGAAGATCAAAAAAGAAAATATATTCCAAAACTTGCAAGTGGCGAACTGATGGCTGCCTATTGCCTTACGGAGCCGGGAGCAGGATCGGATGCAAACAGCGGCCGGACAAAGGCTGTATTGTCAGAAGATGGAAAACATTATATCCTGAACGGCCAGAAAATGTGGATCACCAATGGTGGATTTGCTGATATTCAGACTGTTTTCGCCAAAATTGACAATGATCGCGTATTGAGCGCCTTTATTGTTGAACGTGCATGGGATGGCGTATCGATGAATCCGGAAGAAAAGAAAATGGGCATCAAGGGATCATCAACACGTCAGATATTCTATAACGATGTAAAAGTACCAGTTGAAAATCTTCTTGGTAAAAGAGGAGAAGGATTCCGTATTGCATTGAATATCCTGCACTTAGGTCGTATTAAACTCGGTGCAACTGTGGTAGGTGGTGCAAAACGTGCCATATTACATTCTGTAAATTACGCCAATGAACGCAAGCAATTTGGAAAAAATATCGCTGAATTCGGTGCTATTAAACATAAACTGGCTCAACAGGTAATTCGTACATTTGCCACTGAATCAGCTATTTATCGTTCAAGCAAAGATATTCAGGATAATATTCTCCGCATGAAAGCTGATGGTATTGAACACGGTCGTGCCAATATCGAAGGTGTTGCCGATTTTGCCATCGAATGTGCTTTGATGAAAGTTTATGGATCAGAAGCACTCGACTTTGTTGTTGATGAAGCAGTTCAGATTTATGGTGGAATGGGATTTTCATCAGAAACACCAGTTGATCGTGCTTATCGTGATTCACGTATCAACCGTATTTTTGAAGGCACCAACGAAATCAATCGTCTTCTCTCTGTAGATACTTTGCTGAAACGGGGTGCAAAAAGCGATTTCAATCTGTTTGAAATTGCCGGTAAAGCACTTGACACCAAGGATGTTGCTAATGAAATTTCAGGACTCTCCTACTATGACGAAAAAGCAGCAATTGTCAAAAACCTGAAGAAAGCAGTTTTGATGCTGATTCCGGGTATCTCTGAAGCATTTGGACGTAAACTTGGTGAAGAAGAAGAAGTTCTGATGAATCTATCGGATATGCTGATGCAGGTTTTTGCAGCCGAAGCAAATTATTTGCGTGTTAAGAAGATGGAAAACAAAGGATTTACTACAAATATTGCGATTTATAAAGACATTCTTGATGTTTTGATTTACGAGGCTTCTGCCATTGTTTTCAAATCAGGAAAAGATGCCATTTTCTCATTTGCTAAGGAGAAACAGCAGGATGAATTTATTGCAGCACTATCAAGACTTTGTAAGGTAAATGCAGTGAATATCAAAGATGCACGTCGCAGGATTGCAGATAAACTTATCGAAGATAACGCTTATACATTCTAAGCCTCAATCTTATAAAT
>CAZVKW010000148.1:5276-6572 GCA_964627945.1 uncultured Lentimicrobiaceae bacterium | reverse complement strand
AGTTACTACAAATTTGTGCGGCAGATTCTGAGTTGCGTCAACTTTTGCTTCTTCGAATTTGGCTTTAATTTCGCTTAATTGCTTTCTTTCGAATTCTAGCATATCGCGAATTGAAACGTACTGACCACCGTATTGAGCCAATAAATCCAGTTTGGCTTCAAGAGCTTTAATACCCGAAGTATTGTTTTTTGCCAATTCAATCGCTAATTGCTGATTGATCATTTCGGCCTGAGTTTCATAATCATGAATACCTAATCTGCGTAAGGAATTCAGTGAATCTTCCATTACCTTTACCTCAGAACGCAAGTTGTTGTATTCTCTTTCAACAATCCGGTAAGCCTTCATTGCCACTTCCTTCTGCATGAAATTCATGGTCGTATCGAAGAGTTCAGCAACATCATTGGCCATTTTGGAAGCAATAACAGGGTCACTGTCAAGTACCGTGATCTTAACGGCCATATATTCAGTTTTTCTGAATTTGAATTTGCTCTCGTATTCTTGATAAAGGTCTGTCAATCTGTATTTTCCACCAGATTCAATACTGTAATGAGACATCAGATTATATTTCTCGATAATCCTGTTTCTGATTTTCGTAGAGTTTAAAATCTGGAGCATTCGTTCGGTTTGTTCATCCTCTCCAAATTCAAGTAGATCCTTACTTGAAGTAAAACTGGTACTTAACAGCAGTTTTGAAATCGAGTTGGAGGCAGTTGGATAGAGAATAACCGTTGATTTATAGAGAGGTGTAATAAAACGTGGACCGGTAAAAATATAGGTCAGAACGGATGTCAGCAGAAGAATTATTGATACCGTTTTCCGGTAATTGGTAATAAGTTTTAACAAATTCAATGAATCCATACCCCCTTGGTCAGTCTTTACCATAGAAAACAGCCGTTTAAATGACGGTCAAAAGTAAGAAATTTTCTCTATTCTCCAATTTCCTTACTTAAAGCCTGCTATTTGTACTGGCTTTAAATTCCAGAATCATCAATTTCAAATGGTTGAATGATAATAGCCGTAGAACGAAAACGTAGATTGCTGCCATTCCACCTGTAATCAACAATTGGTAAATCCACGACATTGGAACAGTATTTAGGAAAATTGCTGTAAAAGTTAACATCAGAACATAGAGAATCAGTTGTAGCCAATATTTAACTCCGAATCTGATTTTCAATATCTTACGTGCAAGTAAAAATTGAAGTACAGCCATAAATAGCTGAACACTCAAACTTGTTATTGATGCTCCAAGTGCCTGATAACGAGGAATAAGGATCAGGTTGAGAACAAGATTCAAAA
>CAZVKW010000148.1:2854-5176 GCA_964627945.1 uncultured Lentimicrobiaceae bacterium | reverse complement strand
GTGATAATAATTGTAAAGGAGAGCTTTACCAAATGAATCAATGGTTCACCTTTTTTTAGAAGACTTGAAAACATGGGAAGCAGCAATGCAGCGAAAAGGAGAGAAATATTGTTTCCGGCATCAAACAGTCTGAAAGCACGGCCATAAATTCCGGTTTGTTGCAGACCAATGTTACCTTCCAATAGTCTTTCGAGTAAAACTGGTTCCAAACGGTTATAGATGCTCATGAGCAGCACCAGAATCGCATAAGGCAGGCTTTGCCGAAGGATAGCAAGACTGAAAGTAAAATTGAAACTAAGTTTTATTTTACCGGTATGGGTTAATACGATGATTAAGGCTAAAAGAACAGCCAGGGTATAAGATGCTGTTTGCGCATAAACGAACCAGCTGATTTGGATCGGGTGAGGAAATAAACCGGACCAAAGTAAAAACCCACACAAAATGATCATCAGTACACGATCAAGAACCGAAAGTAGGCTATCAGTTGTAAATAGCATAAGTCCGGAAATATTGGATCGTAGATAAAGAAGGAAGGACATGAGGAATTGGTTCATTACCAGCCAAATAAGCATTGTAAGCTGTTCTTTTCCATAGCCGATAATCAGTCCGGTAATGAAAACAATGATTCCATAAAGTATTCCAAGAAATAATTTTAATGTGGCTATCCCTGAGAAATGCTTTGAGAGCAGATGGTTATTCTGGGCAATGTTACGGTTATTATAATTTGTAATACCCAGATCAAGAAGGATATAGAACAGCAATGAAAAACTGTACATCGATAGGAAAAAACCATAAGTTGCATCACCAACCTGGTTTTGAACCGTCAGATCAATACCAAAAATCCAAAATGGTTTGATAAGCAGATTCAGAAAAAGGATGAGTGCCAGGTTTTTTAGAAAACGTTTTTGCATATCAATGCGATTCTTTGGCCGCTAAGGTATGAAAAAGAAGTTCTGGGTTTTGTGAATTTCAGCCTCGAAATCAACGAGTTGACCGTTAATCAGACATTTAATAAAATAATTATGTTTTTTCACGAGGTCGAAACACTGGTATCGGTTGGCGTTTTCCCACAATTCGGTATAAATAACCGGGCGGTGTTTTTGAATAAGATTTTCAGCTCCCTGCAAAACAAAGGCTTCAAAGTTCTCAACATCAAGCTTTATGGCTGTAATACGTTGATTGTCAATATGAATTGGATTAAAGTCATCCAACCTCACCATTTCAACCTCAAAGGTTGTTCCTTCGTTAAAAACATCGATACTTTCATGCAAAACATGACTCAAACCCTGCATTTTCACCTGATTCACCACAGGCATCACCATTTCAACCATTTTATTTTCCGTGCCGAGTGCTTTTTCAACTACAGTAATATTATTCAATTGATATGAATGAATAACTCGTCGTAATGTTTTGATATTCTGTGGAATAGGCTCAAAAGAGAAAATCCTGCTATTCGGTAGACTTCTTCCCAGCCAAACACTCATAATGCCAATATTGGCTCCGATATCAAGAACTATTCCTTCTTTTGGTATCAGTTTGAGGAAATGCAGAAAATCGCGTTCGTTGCGGTTCCAGCGAAGCGTTTTGATGATGTAAATCGAGAAAATGAACAAATACCGGTCAAACCCTAGCAATTTTTGCAGTATCTTTTTTACCTGCTCCTTCATTAAATTTCGGATATTTGCCGCAAAGTTAAAAATAATCGTTCCTGCTGGATTCAAATATTCACGATTTGAAAATTGCTGTAAATACCAGATTACTTCTACATGATAAACTCGAGGGGATCGGATGGTTCACTTTCGAAACGCTGAAGCGTATAACGACTAATCATCCTGATGTAGATTTCTATTTTTTGTTTGATCGTAATTACAACGAAAAGTTCATTTTCGGACCTAATGTCAAGCCAGTCGTTTTATTTCCTCAGGCCCGTCACCCTTTTTTATTCGTCACATGGTTTGAGTTATCTGTTACACATGCTTTAAAAAAAATTAAACCTGATCTTTTTTTATCACCTGACGGTTATCTGAGTTTATCCACAAAGTTTAAGAGTCTGGCTGTAATCCATGATCTTAATTTTGAGCATTTTCCAAAAGATTTACCCGGTCTGGTAAGAGTCTACTACAAATATTATTTTCCACGTTTTGCCCGTAAAGCCAACAGAATAGCAACAGTTTCTCATTTTTCGAAAGAAGATATTGTAAACCAATACAATATAGCTGCTTCAAAGGTTGATGTGATTTATAATGGTGTAAATGAGAAGTTTATGCCTGTTTTAGAATCCGAAATTCAAGTTGTAAGAAAAAAATATACCGATGGAAAGCC
>CAZVKW010000148.1:1279-2754 GCA_964627945.1 uncultured Lentimicrobiaceae bacterium | reverse complement strand
ATTGATCCGTTTGATGAAGCTTCTATTGCTGATGCCCTGCTGAAAATTGCTGATGATGGTAATTTGCGTAAAGAATTGATAGATAGGGGATTTGAAAGGTCAAAATATTTTTCCTGGGATCACACTGCAAAGCAATTGTGGGAAAGTATGATGAATACTATAAACGATAACATATAATGATATGCATATTTTAATTCTTGGCGGCGGTGGTCGTGAACATGCACTGGCATGGAAGCTGAAACAAAGCAAACAAGTAGAAAATATATTTATTGCACCAGGTAATGCTGGAACTCTGACAGTAGGTAAGAATCTTCCTGTTGATTCGATTGATTTTGATGGAGTTAAAGAAGTTTGTGTTGAAAATGGAATCGGAATGGTTATTGTTGGTTCTGAAACTCCGCTTGTTGCAGGTATTGTAGATTTCTTTCACAATGACCCGATTTTGCAAAATATCATTATCATCGGACCAGGTAAGGAAGGTGCACAACTTGAAGGAAGTAAAGCATTTGCTAAGACTTTCATGAATAAATATAATATTCCTACTGCAGCTCATTTTACAGTTACTATCTCAAATATTGCCGAAGGAATCAATTTTCTACGAAATCAAACAGCACCTTATGTATTGAAAGCTGACGGACTGGCCGCCGGAAAAGGTGTTTTGATTTTGCATGACCTTCAGGAAGCAGAAACCGAGCTGAAATCCATGTTGGAAGGAAAATTTGGAACAGCTTCAAATCAGGTAGTTATTGAACAGTTTCTTAGCGGAATTGAACTTTCAGTTTTTGTTCTGACTGACGGAAATTCCTATAAAATTTTACCTTCTGCCAAAGATTATAAACGAATCGGAGAAGGAGATTCAGGTCTGAATACAGGTGGTATGGGAGCCGTTTCTCCGGTTGTTTTTGCCGATCGTTCGTTTATGGAAAAAGTTGAAAATGAAATAGTTATACCTACATTAAACGGACTGAGATCAGAAAGCATTCCCTATCTTGGTTTTATCTTTCTTGGATTGATCAACGTGAATGGGCAACCACTTGTTATCGAATACAACGCAAGACTGGGTGATCCTGAAGCTGAGTGCATCATTCCAAGAATCAACTCTGATTTATTTGAACTTTTACTTGCAGCAGGTCAGGGAAAACTTTCAGAGGCTTCGCTTGAAATAGACGAGCGCTATGCAGTTACTATCATGCTTGTCAGTGGCGGCTATCCGGGCGAATTCCGTCGTGGGAAAAAAATTATTGGTCTTTCCAATACCAAAGATTGCTTTGTTTTCCACGCTGGAACAACAACAGATATTGAAACCGAAGGGATTAAAACTATTGGTGGCCGTGTGATTGCTGTTACCGCCAAAGATTACCGAATGGAAGGTGCCCGAACAAAAGCCCTGGCAAATGCGGAAAAAATTGTTTTTGAAGGTCGTTATTTCAGAAGAGATATTGGATTGGATCTGATTAACTATTCAACAAATAACT
>CAZVKW010000148.1:0-1179 GCA_964627945.1 uncultured Lentimicrobiaceae bacterium | reverse complement strand
TTTGGCCTTGAAGATAAGACTGAAAATCAGATGTATATATTTAATGCAAGCATATTGGTTTCACTTGCCTCTATGTTTTATTTACCAGCACTTATTTTGATTTTCTGGTTATGGATCGCATTATTAATGTCAAGATCAGGTTCATTTCGCGAATTATTGATACCGATTGTTGGTCTTATTACCCCTTATTTTTTTCTTGCTTCCTGGTATTATTTTAAAAATCAGTTATTTGGAAATGCATCGGAATATCTTGATATTTTCAAACTTTTTGATTTTGAAAAAATAAATCCAGACTGGAGTGTTTTGGTTATATGGATAATCATCATCCTGATTTTGTTTCAGTTTTCGTATATCATTCTGGGAGTTTCAGGTGAAAAAAATGCCGTAATCCGTAAGAAAAAATCAATTACGATTACTTTGCTCTTTTTCTCGATCCCCGGAGTGTTTTATAATGACAGCCAGATAATGCATAATGGTCTGATTATATTACCAATTGCAGTTTTGATTTCTTATTCTCTCGCAAATGTCAGAAAACGACTTATCCCTGAAATATTACTTTGGTTATTGCTTGTTTCTATAATCGCTAATCATTATTTGCCTTATTTTACATGAGTTTGTTAAAAGCCAGTTATCTGACAAATCAGATTGAGGCTGGTTGCGATGAAGCCGGCAGAGGATGCCTGGCAGGTCCCGTTGTTGCTGCTGCGGTTATTTTGCCTGCTGGATTTGATCATGTTTTGCTCAATGATTCAAAGAAACTAAGTTCAGCTCAACGAGAAATAATGCGAATCATTATTATGGATCAGTCAATTAGCTATGGAGTTGGCCTTGCTTCACCTGAAGAAATTGATCAGATAAATATTCTGAACGCATCGTTTCTGGCCATGCATCGGGCGATTGAGAAACTGAAAACCAGGCCTGACTTGCTTCTGATTGACGGAAACAGATTTACACCTTTTCCAGGAATAAAACATATTTGTATTGTGTCGGGAGATGCCTTATACCGATCTATTGCGGCAGCCTCAATACTCGCTAAAACCTATCGGGACGAGCTTATGGCTGATTTGCATCAGACTTTTCCTGAATATAACTGGAAACAAAACAAAGGTTATCCAACAATAGCACATAAAACTGCTATTTCCGAATATGGTTTTACTCCTCATCACCGGCTTACATTTA
>CAZVKW010000147.1:1492-6595 GCA_964627945.1 uncultured Lentimicrobiaceae bacterium | reverse complement strand
GTCGGGGTGAGAGGATTCGAACCTCCGGCCTCGTCGTCCCGAACGACGCGCGCTAACCGGGCTGCGCTACACCCCGAAAATGTGGCTGCAAAGGTAAGTTTTTCTCAACACTTACCAAATAATTCTTGGGAATTTGAACCCAACCTATTCTGATATTTCAGGATCTTTCATCAGCAAATGGACTTGAAAAATTACCAATACAAAAAAAAAACTGCGCTTTTCGGGCGCAGTTTTAAGGCATAGTGGAATTCAGTGATTACATGGCGAATAGCTCATTCACAACCACCTGAACACTTGCGTGTTTCACTCCTTCTTTATCTTCCCATTGGTTGCTGGTGAGTTTGCCTTCAACAACGATTTCCTTGCCTTTTTTTACGATTTTTTCTACAATTTCGGCGGTTTTTCCCCAGGCAACAAGATTGTGCCATTGGGTTTCTTCTACACGCTCACCTTTTTGATTATAGTAGTAATCGTTGGTTGCGAGTGTAAATCTGGCCATTTTGCGGTCTTTGGCGATTGTTTTTACTTCAGGATCGATGCCCGGACGGCCAATCAGTTGTACGGAGTTGCGGATAGTTGTCATAGTTTTAATTGTTTATAATGAAAAGACTTGGGTTATCAATTTTGAAATTCTGGTATTAGTTAGCTTCTTTCGATCACGTATAATTCATTGATTACAACTTCCACACGGGAATGTTTGGCGCCTTCTTTGTCTTCCCACTGATTGGTGGTAAGTTTGCCTTCAACGACGATTTCCTTGCCTTTTTTAACCAGTTTTTCGACGATTTCGGCAGTTTTTCCCCATGCGACAAGATTGTGCCACTGGGTTTCTTCTACACGCTCTCCTTTCTGATTGTGATAATAATCATTGGTTGCGAGGGTGAATCGGGCCATTTTACGGTCATTGGCCAGGATTTTCACTTCAGGATCGATGCCCGGACGGCCGATCAGTTGAACAGAGTTGCGTAAGTTTGACATAATTGTAAAGATTTAAGGGTTTTTGAAAATTTGTTTGTTTAGATTCAATTTTGTGAATGAACGACGAGACAAAGGTATAATCGTGTTTTCCGGAGAGTCGTATAACAAACATTTACATACGTATATAAGCGTTTGTAAGCGTTTGTCAACGGATATATAATTAAATATCAATATCATATGAAATATTCATTTTAGCTGATTTAGCTGAAATTTGTATAGGTGGAATGATTGCATTAGAGGTAATGGTGAGATTCTGCTGCTGCTGGTTACCCTGTTTTTTACTTAAAATGACTGTTATTCGAGAATCAATAAACTAGGGTTTCTTTTCCGCGAGAGTAACGAACAAAATAAATGGGATATAGATGGTAAAATGTATTTAACTTATTTCTTCAAGAAAAATCCATTGATTTTGTCCAATCTTATCTTATATTTGTGATTACCATTCCTAAACTCCTGGCCGAACCGCATTTAGAACCGGTAAACATAATTAACTTTTTATTTCGGCTTTCTGCATCCGGAAATGGACAAATGATCCGATTTTATACAAAAATGGGTCAAAGCGAGGTGAATAAATACGTATCACCATGGAAAATGATTCTATTGAAATAGCCTTTGGACTGCAATTATTTGATTTTCAGTGGTCTTTTAATGAGTTCAAAAATATGGCGGAAAAGGAAGTGCCTGCGCATGATGTTCAGTATGCTAAACTTGCACAAGATAATGGTGTTATTTGGGCCATGATGAATAAGACCATCCAAAATTAATTTTTTGATTATGAAAAGTACACTTATCCGTATACTTCTTCTCGAAGATAATCAGAATGATATGGAATTAGTCAAACTGTCACTGCAGGGTACAGTAAAAGCTGAGCTCATATTCGAATGGGCCCGTGACAGAGAATCGTTTGAAAAGGCATTGGAAGAATTCAAACCGGATATTGTATTGAGTGATTATAATCTTCCACAATTCAATGGTTTTGAGGCACTTGAATTATCAATAGCATTCGATAAATTTCTTCCGTTTATCATTGTAACCGGAACACTCGCTGAAGAAGTTGCAGCCGAATCTATCAAGCGCGGAGCCTGGGATTATGTTGTGAAAGAGAGAATTAACCGACTTCCAAGCTCCTTTGAAAAAGCCATGGAGCTTAAAAATGAACGACTGAACTCAAAACGGGTTGAAGCCGAACTTAAATTGGTTCGTGATCAGGAAAGCATGCAACTAAAGCTATTGTGGGACGCGGTTTTTCATGCTCCTGTATCAGTTATTATTACAAACGAAGAAGGCGTTATACAATTTGTGAATCCCCGGTTCGAGCAATCAACCGGCTACACCATTGGCGAAGCAGTCGGCAAGCAGCCATCGATCGTGAAATCAGGAAAACAGGATCAGAAATTTTACGAGGAACTTTGGTCAACCATACTGAAAGGCGAAGAATGGAAGGGTGAATTGCAAAACCGCAATAAAAACGGAGAATTGTTTTGGGAAGAAGTCTCTATCTCACCAATCACGGATCATAATGGCCAGATACATTATTTCGTTGCCATACGGAATGATATCACACATCGGAAAATAACTGAGAAACAACTGCTCGATAGTCAGACAAGATATAAAAACCTGGTAGAAGACATCAATGATGTTCTTTTTGAAGTTGATTCACAGTGCAATATCAGTTATTTGAGTCCGGTAATAGCCAAATTCACCGGCTTCAGTCCCAATGAATTTTTCAATAAACCCTTTCTTGATCTTGTTTTTGATGAAGATAAGGAAATAGTATCGCCCCGATTCGAGGAATTTTTTCAGTTAAACGAACTGCACCCTATTGAGTACAGACTGAAGAGAAAAAACGGCACTTTTGTCTGGGTACGTAGTTTCTCCAAAGCGATTTTGAATAATGGAGTTGTAGTTGGTATACGCGGACTTTTAATTGATATTTCGAAACAAAAGCAAGTCGAAATGGAACTAATTGGTGCCAAAGAACGGGCCGAAGCCAGTGATCGTCTGAAAACAGCTTTTTTGAACAATATCTCCCACGAAATCAGAACTCCACTGAATGGAATTCTGGGCTTTGCACCATTTGTTGTTGATCCGGAATCCACTTACGAAGAAAAACAAGATTATCTGGATATGCTTGATTTAAGCGGACAAAGATTGCTTCAAACAGTGACTGATTATATGGATATTTCGTTGATTACCTCGGCAAATTTCGAAATTCACCCGAAACAATTCAAGGCGGATACAATTCTGAATCAGATTTTTCATTCATACCCTGTTCCAAAAGGAAAAAAACAAATAGGATTCATTTCCGCTATTTCACCTGTTTTGAAAGATGTTAGCCTTGACACAGATCCAGCGGTTTTTGAAAAAATCTGCCGTCATCTACTCGACAATGCTTTCAAGTTTACTTTGTCAGGATCAATCACTTTCAGGGCTGAAGCAAACAATGGAATTTTAACCTGTTACGTGATTGATACCGGTATCGGAATAGGACCTCAGGCTCTGGGTCATATCTTTGAACCATTCGTTCAGGAAGATGTGTCAACCAGCAGAGGATATGAAGGCAGCGGCTTGGGCCTTTCAATTGTAAAAGGATTGGTTAGCCTTCTTGGAGGAAGTTTCTCGGTTCGTTCCGAAAAAGGAACAGGAAGCACTTTTTTCTTTTCTTTACCTTGTTCCAAAGTCAACGGACTTCAGACTTCACAAAATGAGACTGGTTATAAGGATCGGCCAGAAGGAAATGATGTGATCCTGATTGTTGAGGACGATCGGACCAATTATTTGTATATCAATATATTACTGAAATCTATTTATACCACTCTGCATGCCGAAAATGGCATGAAAGCAGTCGAAATAGTGAAAAAAAATCCGGATGTTGCCCTCGTTTTAATGGACGTAAAACTTCCCTTGCTAAACGGGTTGGATGCAACGCGTGAGATTAAATTACTTCGTCCCGAATTACCGGTGATTGCTGTAACAGCTTATGCTCAATCCAATGATCAGGTGAGATGTTATGAAGCCGGATGCGATGATTACCTGCCCAAACCAATTTTGAAGGAAATACTTTACAAGAAGATTGAGAAATTTGGAATCAAAGTATCCTCTTAAAATTTGCAGGACCTCCTTTTTGTTCCGGATTTTACGCTATTAATTCAGGAATCTGTTAAGCAAATGTCAGATATTATTTACTCGAATTCATGACAATGAATAAGTCATCATTTTGAATTATAGTTTGAAACCAGTATACGTTCATATGTGTTTTTTCAAAATATGAATGATGTGTATTTGCTCAAGCAGCGATCGATGCGTTTAAAATGAAATGTTGAACCGGACAATGAAATAGAATAACATTTCATTTATTTATTATAATTACGCATATAGCTCAGGAAGACATGCTTCAGGTCAGGCTTTATTTTTAAATTTGTCATCTTAAAAAATTGATTTCATGTGGGGAAAGATCGCTAGTTTAATCATACGCAACAGGATTACTATTCTTTTGGTTTTGTTTGTGATAACAGTTTTTATGGCTTGGCAGGCCAGCAAAATTGAATTATCATACACTTTTGTAAAACCACTTCCGAGCGATGATCAGGCCATGATTGATTACAACGCCTTCAAAAAAATGTTTGGTGAAGATGGTAATGTCATGGTTGTTGGGCTTCAGGATCCTTCACTTTTTAATCTGGAAAAGTTTAATGATTACTTCGAATTAAATAAGGAAATCAAAAAAATCAGTGGGGTAAAAGAAGTTCTTTCTATTGCAAGTCTATATAATATTGTAAAGAATGACGAACTGAAAAAGTTTGAATTTAAACCCTTAATACAAAACAAACCCACTTCACAGGCGCAACTCGACAGCATAAAAGCATTGATTTATTCTTTGCCATTTTATGATGGTCTGGTGATCAATAAACAGACAAATGCCACTTTAATGGCCATCACCTTTGATGACAAGAAATTGAATTCATCGGCTCGCATCGAAATAGTGGATAATGTAAAGAAACTGGCCGATCAATTTTCAGCTAAACATGATGTAGTTCTGCATTTTTCCGGTTTACCTTATATCCGAACCACATTCATGAAAGTGGTTTCGTATGAGATGAAGTTATTTCTGGTACTTGCGATTTT
>CAZVKW010000147.1:0-1392 GCA_964627945.1 uncultured Lentimicrobiaceae bacterium | reverse complement strand
GTTGGTTTGTCCAATTTTCTGGCAAATATTACCACTGCAGTCGGTTTTGGTGTTTTCTACTTTACCAACAGTTCGTTGCTGGTCGAATTTGGCTTAGTGGCCGCCATCAATGTAATTGCTTCCTATGTTGTTGCATTAACACTTCTTACGATCATTCTTAGTTATCTGCCGGCACCATCGCTTAAAAAGGCGAATCATCTTTCAGGCAAGCGGATTAATTATATTATCGACAAAGTTAATTACCTGGTTCACAATAAGAGAAATACGATTTATGCCATTATTACGATAATCACCCTTGTCGGAGGCTTTGGGATGTTTTATATTCAGAAGATCGGATATGTGGTGGATGACCTGCCCAAAAATGATCCGATTTATACTGATCTGCGATTTTTTGAATCGAATTTCCATGGTGTTCTGCCTTTTGAAGTACTTATCGATACGAAGAAAGAAAAGGGCGTTTTTGCTGATAATGCCAAAACATTATACAAAATCAGGCGCTTACAGAAAGTAGTAAACGAGCATCCCGAGTTTTCAAAACCGCTTTCGATAGTCGAGGCCGTTCGTTTTGCATATCAGGCCTACAATGATGGCGATCCGAAATATTATCAGCTGGCTCCGCCCATTGAGCTGAACAATATGAAAACATATCTGGGGACAGTTGTTGGTAATGAAAACAAATACAAATCCTTTCTTGATGCAACAAATCAATACACCAGGGTTAGTTTCCAGATGGCAGACGTAGGATCGGTAAGAATCAAAGAACTGATGAATGATTTGCGGCCAAAGGTTGACAGTATTTTCGATCCGAACGAATACAAAGTGAGCTTTACCGGGCAAAGTGCGGTATTTTTAAAAGGAAACGATTATTTGTTTCACCATTTGTTTATCAGTCTTTTAATCGCCATCGGACTCATTCTGTTGATTGGAATGGTATTGTTCAGGTCGGTGCTGATTATCGTCCTGTCAAAGATTCCCTGTTTAATTCCGCTCGTTGTAACAGCTGGAATCATGGGGTACTTTAATATACCTTTTAAACCTTCTACCATCCTCATTTTTAGTATTGCTTTTGGTTTGGCATCGGACGGAACGATTTACATATTAACCGAATACAGACAACAGCTAAACAGCGGCGCAGGCGCTAATTCTATTAGAAATACGGTGAAAGAGGTAGGATTGAGTATGATTTATACCAATATTATCCTGTTTTTTGGTTTCGCCATCTTCATTGTTTCGAGTTTTGGAGGAACAGCATCCATGGGATTGCTCATCTCAATTACCCTGCTGAGTGCGTTGATTACCAATCTGGTTTTGTTGCCTTCGATCCTGCTCACCCTCGAAAAACGCATCAATACAAAGAATATGCTTAAAGACGGTATCGATCTCGATACAGAA
>CAZVKW010000146.1:0-6602 GCA_964627945.1 uncultured Lentimicrobiaceae bacterium | reverse complement strand
ACACAATTATTTCAAAGAACTTTTGTTTTAATCATAGAAATCGCTCAGGCTGACACGAAAAAAAAACAACACTAAGTTATATTAATATTTCCCGATACTCATTTTAAAAAAATGTTGCTTGGTTCAGTTTTGCGACATTAAATTTTATGGCTGAGAAACTCTGCGGCCCTTTGCGGGAAATCTTTGCAGAACTCTGCGGTTAATTTATTCAACATTTTTTGTAATCGTAATGATATTGGCCTGATTCGGCCCGCTAATAGTTTTTTTGGCGTTGGTGCACGCGCTTGCATTGTTGAATATTTGCATTTTAATCCCGTACGTACGGGACATTTTACATTTGAAATCTCCTCCGGGATTTCCTCCCTTAACTCCGAAAAAACCAATCAGGTAAAAACCCGGGCAACATCCAATCTGTGAATTATATAAGCTTAATCCGGATTTATGTAATGCTTTGCGGGGCAAACAGACCCAACTTTGTAGCGTGAAATTTTTTCACAGCTAATGTTACTGAAATGAATACAATTGTGAGCAAAGGCAACTGGAACGAGAAAAAGGACGGCTCAAACAAAAATTCGCGGTACTGACAGACGATGATTTGCTGTTTGCAGTTGGTAAAAAAGAAGAAATGTTCGGAAGATTGCAGATCAAACCTGGCAAAACCAAAGAAGAAACTACAAACTGATTGCAGCTATATAATCCTTCCCCGACTGAAATTCATCCTTAAATGAAGCCGGAGCGATGAATTTGAAAGTCTGTCCGGATACAAAAACCTTCTCTTCGGCCAAAAGGAAATCCTTTGCACTTTATCAAATCTATAATTCTATGAAATTCAACAAAATATGATAACGAAACTGCATCCGGTTGTGAGAGCCAAAGGTTTTGCCACGGCCCAATCTGTGCGTTTAAGTGAAAAAACGATCGCCAAGACAAAAGAAGCGGGCAATTTTCTCACCGATCTTGCCGATGTGCTCCTCTTCATTTTGCGTGTTGTCAAAGAGACCTTTTCGCGCGATTTTGAGTTCAGGGAGTTTCTCAAACAATGCTATCAGATTGGTTATAAATCACTTCCGCTCATCAGCGTCACCGGAACCATCATGGGTCTGGTATTGACCATTCAATCACGGCCTGTGCTGGTCGATTTTGGAGCGGTATCGATGCTGCCCGGAATGGTCGCTGTCTCGCTGATCCGCGAAATGGGACCTGTCATCACAGCCTTGATCTGTGCCGGAAAAATCGGCTCGGGCATGGGTGCTGAACTGGGCTCAATGAAAGTGACCGAACAGATTGATTCAATGGAAGTTTCGTCAACCAATCCGATCCGGTTTCTGGTTGTTACAAGGGTTCTGGCAGCCACACTGATGGTCCCGTTGCTGATCTTATATGCTGATGCACTGGGTATTATCGGAAGCTGGGCCGGAGCCAACCTGAAAGGCGATGTAACACTGGCGCTTTTCTTCTCGCAGGCTTTCAGTTCTGTGGCTTTTTTGGATTTCTTCCCGGCTTTTATCAAATCCTTCTTTTTTGGTGCGGTGATTGGTCTGGTCGGATGCTACAAAGGATACAATGCCGGTCGTGGCACCGAAAGCGTCGGAACGGCCGCCAACTCGGCTGTGGTTCTGGCATCCCTGCTTGTGCTGATCGTTGATATGATCGCGGTTCAGATAACAGATATGCTTGCATGATGGAAAAAACAGCTACAGGTGAACTGAAAAAAACACCGGAAAAAGAAATTGTGGTCGAAGTGAGCCATCTTGGCAAATCGTTCGGCGAACAAAAGGTGTTACAGGATGTTTCGATCCATTTACTGAAAGGCGAAAACCTTGTTGTGCTTGGAAAATCGGGCACCGGAAAATCGGTCCTGATCAAATGTATTGTCGGTCTGCTGATTCCCGATCAGGGAAGCATTCAGGTTCTTGGTGAGAATTTAGTGACATCTGACCATGACGAATTGGGTAAACTGCGGCAAAAAATCGGATTTCTGTTTCAGAGCGGCGCTTTATACGATTCAATGACTGTGCAACAGAACATCGAATTTCCATTGCGGCGTATCCGCAAAGAACTGAACGAAAAGCAAATCGCTGAAAAAGTGAACGAAGTGCTTGAAAACGTGGGTCTTGCTGATGTGTTGCTGAAAATGCCTTCGCAACTCTCGGGCGGAATGCGAAAGCGAATCAGTCTGGCCCGCACACTCGTGGTCGATCCGCTGATCATGCTTTACGACGAGCCGACAACCGGCCTCGATCCGGTGACTTCGAACGAAATCAGTTTGCTGATCAACGAGGTTCAGAAAAAGTATAAAACCTCTTCGATGATTATCACCCATGACATTTCGTGTGCCCGCAAAACCGCCGACCGGATTATTATGCTGAAAGACGGGGAAGTGTTTAAAGACGGACTTTTGAAGGATTTTGAAGACTCAGAAGATCAGGAAATTACTTCATTTTTTAACTAAATAAAGAACACAAATCATACAATCCATACCATGGAAACACATTCTGTCAATTTCAAAATTCGATTGGGTTTATTCATCGCCGGCGGACTATTACTGTTCGTGGCGGCTATATTTATCATCGGGAAACAGCAAAACCTCTTCGATCCGGTTTTCAAACTTTCAACCACATTCTACAATGTAAGCGGTTTACAAGTTGGTAACAACATCCGCTACTCCGGAATCAATGTCGGAACAGTTGATAACATCTTTATTATCAATGATTCAACAGTCAGAGTAGAAATGATGGTCAAGAAAGACGTGAAGAAATTTATTAAAACCGATTGTATGGTAGCCATCAGCTCCGAAGGCCTGATTGGCGACCGTTTGCTGATGATCACACAAGGAAGTGCAGATGCCGGCGAAGTTAAAGACGGTCAGTTTCTAATATCAACCGAACCGGTCGAAACCGATGCCATCATGGCCAGTCTGCAAATCACAGCCGACAATGCCGCCATTATTTCGGAACAACTGGCCGAGATCATGGTGAAAGTTAACAGCGGATCGGGAACATTGGGAAGACTCATTCAGGATTCAACCATTGCCGAAGATCTTGGACAAACGATCATGTATCTGAAAAAAAGCAGCAAAGGCCTGAACGAAAATATGAATGCCGCCAAAGAGAATATTTTCTTTAAAGGCTATTATCGCAGAAAAGCAAAGGCTGAGCAAAAAAAGATGGACGAAGAAAAATCAAAATAGCGAAATTTGCTCTTCATTGGAGGCATACAACCGGCATTATGAAAGCACGGAATATCATCATTTCATTCATTATCATATTGATATTCAGCAATCATTCATTTGCTCAGAACAGGCCGGCGGTTAAGGATTCGACAAAGATTTATACAAAAATTGAATCCATTTCCGAAAAAAACAAGTTTTTGGAGTTTGTCTATCAGCTGGCTTTCCGGCCTGTTGATCAAAACACCAAAAACATCGAGGCAAAAAAGAAGCTTTACAAAAAACGCGTTCAAAAGCCTTATTATGCTTACGAAGGCAAAATCATCCGGCACATCAACATCACAACGATGGACCCTTTCGGGAATTCGATTGCCGATACCATTGAGGTTCAGCAGAGTTTTTTGTCGGAAAACGGTAACAAACTCCATATAAAAACCCTTCCGATAACCATCAGAAACCTCCTGCTTATTCATCCGGATCAGGTTTTCGATTCGCTGCTTGTGAAAGAATCGGAGCGATTGCTGCGAACCCAGAATTATATAACCGATGTTTCATTTTACAGCAAAATCGTCTCGAAAAACGCTGATTCTGTTGATGTTTACATCCGGGTTTTAGATACCTGGAGTCTGATACCACGTGTTGACATTTCCCCATCGAAATTAATGGTCAATATCACTGATAATAATATCATGGGTCTGGGTCACAAATTTGCCAATCAGGGAAGCTGGTACCATACCAGCGGAAATTTTGCCGGAAAAATGGATTACAATATTCCCAATATCTCCAATACTTTCATCAACTCGAACCTTCACCTGAGCAAAGATGAATGGGGAAATACCGACAAAAGCATTGTTGTCGACCGGCCCTTTTTCTCACCGTTTGCAAAATGGGCCGCCGGTGCTGGCGTCAGGCAGCAATTTCGCAAGGAGGATATCCTGATCAATGATTCAATTGTATTACCGGTTCATTTTAAATACAATACACAGGATTTTTGGGGTGGAAACGCCATGCAGATTTTTAAAGGCAATACAGAAAGCAACCGGACAACCAATTTCATTTCTACCATTCGCTACCAGAGAATCCGTTATCTGGAGAAACCTTTTGAAACGGCCGATCCGCAACACTTTTATTCGAACGAGGATTTTTATCTGGGAAGTCTGGGCATCTCTGAACGAAAATACATTCAGGACAAATACATTTTTAAGTTTGGAATCACCGAAGATGTCCCGGTTGGAAGCGTATATAACCTCACTTTTGGTCATCAACGAAAAAATAATATCAATCGTTTTTACACTGGAGCCCGCATTTCGCAGGGAGATTATTTTTCGTGGGGCTATCTGAGCGGCAATGCCGAGTTTGGCGCATTTGTGAAATCATCCCACATTGAGCAGGGAGCTTTTCTGTTGAATATGAACTATTTCACCAATGTTATTGAGATCGGAAAATGGAGGTTCAGGCAGTTTGCCAAACAGCAGCTCATCATCGGGATCAACAGGTTTCCGTCGGATAGCCTAACACTCAACGACGGTTATGGCATCGACGGTTTCAACAGCAAAGCACTTATTGGAACGAGCCGAATGCTGTTTACCTTGCAGACGCAGTCATACGCGCCCTGGAATGTGATCGGGTTTCGTTTTGGCCCCTATATGAGCCTGTCAATCGGATGGCTGGGAGATGAAGACCGGGGATTTAGAAAAAGTCAGGCATACCCACAAATCAGTCTTGGTTGTTTAATCAAAAACGAAAATCTGGTCATCAGCACGTTTCAGTTTTCCATCTCATTTTATCCAAACATCCCGGGCGAAGGAAAGGATATCTTCAAAATGAATGCATTCAGAACAACAGATTTTGGTGTCAATGACTTCGAAATCGGGAGGCCTACGGTAGTCCTGTTTCAATGATCCGGCTATACTGACCAGATTTTTACTCTGTATATATATTTGATTATTAACAACATATAAAATTATGTTGTTTTCCTTTTAGCCCTTTCCATTCAATAAATAAGTGTGAATGATGTAAATCAAAGCCGGAATTGTGTAATGCTTTCGGGGGTGAATGATATCAACTTTGTACAGTGAAAATTCTTTCACACAAAAACTTATTACAATGAATATTCAAGAAATAAAAGGAAACTGGAACGAGCAAAAAGGCAAACTCAAACAGAAATTTGCGATTCTGACCGACAATGATCTGAGTTTCGTACAAGGAAAAAAAGACGAAATGTACGGCAGACTGCAGATCAAGCTTGGAAAAACAAAGGAAGAGCTGCAGAAAATTATTGCAGCATTATAAATCACTTTCATCAAAGCGCCATTTGATGCTTGTTTATCAAATGACGCTTTGCTCTTGTCAGTAACAAACACCAAAAATTTACAGAAATGAAAAAAAAATGGATAGTATATTCGATCGCGATTTTGTTAACCAGCTCAATGATTATCAGTTGTGAGCCATCATCAAGCCGGGTTGAAAACGCAAGGGAAGATCTGAAGGATGCAACCACCGATCTAAAGGAAGCCAAAAAGGAACTTGTAGTTGCATTGAAGGATTCGGTGCAGCAATACAGGAAAGATTCGCGGGAAATGCTCAGTCAGTACGAAAAAGATCTGATGGAACTCAAGGCAGAACTTGCCAGCGAGAAAAGAGAAAACATTGCTGAATACAATCAGAAAATGGCTGTGCTTGAAAAGAGAAACATTGAACTGAAGAAGAAACTGGACGATTTTCAGGATGAAGGAAAAGACAAATGGGAATCGTTTAAATCCGAATTCAACAATGATATGGATGAACTTGGAAAAGCCATTAAAGACCTGACAGTCAATAATGTAAAGTAAATTAATAAAGATTCTGCTTGTGATTAATTAATTAGAATTAAAGCCACAGATTCACAGATTATTCAAAATTTCCATGCTGTAAAGCTGGGAATAAAAAATAAAAATCAAGGAGCACCAGTCAGCGAAGCTGTGGTTTTAAGAAATATATAATTAATTATCTGTGAATCTGTGGCTTACAAATTTGAAAATAAATGGAATCAGTTAAATCAAATAGAAAATGAAAAAAATAGCGATTGCATTCTTTTTTGTGCTTCTGATTTCAGGTTTGAATCTCCACGCCCAGAAAGCCGTTTCCGGCGAAAAGCATGGAAGAACATTAAACACAGGCTTTGGAATGAGTTATTATGCCTATGTCGGACAATCAATTCCGGTTGCAAGTATCAATTACGAATTCAATTCGGAGAGAAACTTCACGATGGCGCCATTTTTCTGTGTTTACGCCTACGACAAAGCCTATTATTATCTGGGCAATTACAATTATCATGAATTCGTCATTCCGTTCGGAGTGAAAGGAACATACTATTTCGACAGTCTGCTTCGGGCAGGCCATCGCTGGGATTTCTATCTAGCTGGTTCTTTGGGTTATTCCATTGCCTATTCGC
>CAZVKW010000145.1:2554-6733 GCA_964627945.1 uncultured Lentimicrobiaceae bacterium | reverse complement strand
TTTTGATGATAATGTTGCGGATCATATCCAGATCAGAGAACTGACCCACGATACGGATACTGCGTTTCATTCCGAAGTTAGAGATATTACCACCGGAAATGGTCAGGTTTTCAGCAGCAACCGAACGTTCGATATCTGTCAAAGTAACACTCACGGCCTGAGCCTTATACATATCCACATTGATCTGGATTTCGCGTTCGAGGGCTCCAACAATGTCAACACGGGTGATTTCACCCAGTGACTCTATACGGTCCTGAGCTACTTCGGCATACTTTTTCAACTGATCGAGCTCGTAATCTCCGGAGATCTGGATATACATGATCGGGATTTCCGAAAAGTCGATATCCATTACATTCGGATCGGTGAGAAGATTGTTCGGAAGATCCATGCGAGCCTTGTCAACAGCGTCTTTTACACGTTGTTTGGCTTCAGGGACCTGCACATCGGTATTGAATTCGATGGCAATAGAAGAAAAATCCTGCAATGAGTTGCTGCTAATCTTTTTTACGCCGTTGATACCTTTTAATTGCTTTTCAATCGGACGTGTAACAAGATTTTCGATGTCTTCAGGTGATGTTCCGGGATATACTGTGTTCACCAGAATTGTTGGGATCACAATTTCAGGAAACTGTTCCTTGGGTATGGTTTGGTAGGCGTTGATACCGAGCAGGGTGATAAAAATCGTCAGTACGTAAATACTGGTTTTATTATCGATGGCCCAGCTTGTGGCAAAAAACTCCTTGAAACTATTTTTTTTCATGGTTTGATTTTAAATAGGGTTTTTTCGCTTAGTTAATTTGAATATGCTGGCCTTCGATCAGGGTGTTGAAACCTGTTGTGATGATTTTATCGCCTGTCTGAATTCCAGATTGAATTTCAGCAAGACCGTTATAAATGCTTCCGATGGTAACATTCTGACGACGTGCAATATAATTGCCATTTTCCTGACGGGCAACATAAATATATTTCCCGCTTGGGGTTTCGCGAATGAGTGTTATCGGAGCTGTAAAGGCAGCAGCGTTATTATAATCATTGATTCTAACAACTGCGATCATATTGGCGCGGTATTCAATCTCGCCGCTGGCTAATTTCATCTCGGTACTAAAGGTGCGGTTAACCGGATTGATGTATTTGCTGGTGAAGTGAATGTCGGTGAGGACTTCAGTCTTGAAATCAGGGAAATAGATAATGACTTTGTTGCCTGGTTTAACAACCGGTGCGTAGGCTTCAGCGATATCGGCTACAACCTTCACACTTGAGAAATTCACAATGCGAACAGCCGGTAGTCCTGGAGAGGCAAGCTGACCAACTTTCAGGTTGATTTCTTCAACACTTCCGTTGATAGGGGCTTTTATTTTGGTCATTTCGATCTGATCTTTCAAAGCAGCAAGGTTTTTTTCGAGGCTTTCCTTATTGTTCTTGGCTGTCAGATACTGTACTTCGCTGCCGATTTTCTGATCCCAAAGCGACTTCTGTTTATTGTAAAGATTGGTTACAAACTCGAGTTGTTGTTCCATATTGCCCAACTGTTGTTGCATCACATTGTTATCGATCTGGGCGAGAACCTGTCCTTTACGAACCATTTGTCCTTCCTTTACATAAACTGCTGTAATTGCGCCTGCCATCTGTGCAGAGACGGCAATGTTTTCTTCACCATCCACACGACCCTGAACTTCGATATAATGGTTGAATTCACTTGTTGTGGCTGGTGTAACTACCACGTTTACAAGATTTTTATCTGTTTCAGGAGCGTTTTGACTCAGTTCAGTTTCAAGCGTTTTGATCTTGATGGCCAGTTCATCATGCTGTTTTTTCAGTTTGCTTAGTTCGGCCTGTTTGTTTGATGGATTGCTGCAAGCTACCACAAAGGCGAGCAGGGCAATAAAAATATAGTTCTTATTCATGGGGTTTATTTATTTCTTGTTAGCTATTTATTTTGAGTTGGTTAACTTTTGCAGCTTGTTTTTGGCCGTAATCACGGTATATATTGAGTTGAAATAGTTCGATTGAGCAGTCAGATACTGATTCTGAGCGTTCGTCAGATCCAGACTTGATGATAAACCTTCTTTGAATTTGATGAGGGTTTTTTCGTACACACGCTGGGTAAGATCAATGTTTTTCTTGTCGTTCTGAAACTTATCATAGGCAGTTACCAGTTCGTTTTTCACGTTGATATATTCCAGCTCGAGTCCGTTGGCCAGTGTTTCGCGAACATTCACTACTTTTTCAAGTTCAAGTTTACGTTGGCTTACCTTGTAATTTTTCATTCCGCTGGCGAAAATTGGAATATTCATCTGAACAGCAAGTACATCTTTAGGATTGAAATCAAAGGAAGGTGTTTTTAACTTTTCCTGATGATTGTAAACCGCCGCCAATGTTGGCAGATAGGTTGACTTTTCACGTTTCAGATTCAGTTCGGCAAGCGATTCCTGTGTTTTAAGTATCTGATAATTAATATTGTTGTCAAGCTTGAATTCTGTTTCTAAAATTATGTCAAGCGGGATTTCAGTAGCGGTGTTTTCGAGGCTGTCGGTCAAAACAATATTGGAATCGAAAGGCATTCCGAGTTGAAACTTCAACAAATAGGTTGCGGCATCGTATTGGCGGCTCAATGATTTAAGTCCGTTTTCCAAATTCAAACTGGTCAGTTCAATCTGATCAACATCTGTGTTCTCGATGAAACCCTGTTCGTTCATGGCTCTCATTTCAGCCAATGTCTTTTTGAGGTTGTCATAAGATTTTTGAAGAATCTGATGCGTTTCGTTGAGAACCAAAACCAGATTGTAAGAATTCGATACTGACTCAAGCAGGTCGAGTTCTGTTTTCTGGCGGCTCTGTTCAGAAACAAGGTAAAAAACCTTGGCTGCCTGCAATCCAACAAGGTATTCACCGCTGAAAACAAGTTGAGAAACAGTTATATCAAGTGTTATGTTGTCTTTTACACCGAGTTCGATTGGGTCAAGAGCGTGATAATCCATAAATACTTCCTGATTCAGGATGTTATCCGAAGTGATAGGTATGCCAGCCGGAAGACTGGTTCCAAGGGTGTAATAACCACCAATGCTTAACGATGGCACTGTGAAGAGGTGCGTATAGTTAGCTTTTGCATTGATCTGCGGCAAACCGATAGCAGTGGTTTCTTTGATCTTTTTCTTTGCAATCTCGATATCGAGAATTGAGTTTTTGATGTTTGCGTTGTTGTCAATGGCATACTCCTGTGCCTCTTTGAGACTGAGAGAAATCGTAACTGCTTGATTATCCTGTGCCTGCATTTTGCCAGCCGGGATGATAAACACGAACGCTGCCACAACAAAAGTGACGAGGTTTACTTTCATGGATTCGTATTATTGTTTAAGTTTTGTATTTGTGCTTCAAAATAGGCAAGACCTTTTGCATTGGCAATGCCACGGATGTGGTTTTCAAACATGACCTGGAAAATCTTGTCGAAGGTAAAATCGACCGATGAAAGAAAATCCGGATCGTGCAGATCGATCAATCGTTGAACATACAGCTTAGATACAAGGGTTGTGTCAAGATCGTTGCGGTACAATCCTTCAGTGATACCCTGCTCAAAATTCCTTTTAATATGCTCAAAAACGTGTTCGCGTTTTTTCATCACGAATTCGCGGTAAATAACCGGATAATATTTCTGCAGATCGAAGGTGATTACGGGATTGAAATTTTTGATTTCACTATTCACCATCTTACTCACAGTCAGAAGAATATCAATTGCATTCAAGCCTTCTACTTTGTCTTTCAGGCAGGAATATTCCCCATTCTCAACCATATGACTGAGCAGTTTTTCGACCAGTTCGGTCTTGTTTGCTACGACTGAATACAGTGTCTTTTTAGAGATTGAGAGTTCGCGTGCTATATCATCCATCGAGATGCTGCGGATACCGTATTTAATAAACAGTGTTCCGGCACCTTTCAGAATGAATCCGACTTTGTCATCCATCATTTTAATAATTTCGGCAAAAGTACAATTTTTAGGAAACAGTTAGTACGCAAAACGTTTCCACGCATCAATCGTTTTAACGAAATTTAAGTTTTTTGTAAGTGACCTGATTAAGCTGAACCTGTTAATTCACACATTTACAATGTGTTGAAATACAGATAACGTCATTTGAAGAAGGAGGAACAATTTAAAAAATATAAGATATTTGCTATATGCACCCT
>CAZVKW010000145.1:0-2454 GCA_964627945.1 uncultured Lentimicrobiaceae bacterium | reverse complement strand
TCATGCTTCTGCAAAAGTTCTTTCTTAAGCCCGTTGGCGGTCACAAAATTGATTCTCGTGGCATCCAGATGGATCATACGTTGCAGTGAATGAATATGTTGCTGCCGGCTGAATACAATTTTTTCCGGATCGTAAATTGTTATCTGACAATCGGTATTTTCAAAAATCATCAAAGCAAAATCAACCAGAAAAATGTCTGTTTTGGTATGAATGGTGAGCAGTAAATTATCGCACTTATTGAATTTTTTATTCAAAAATATTCCCACAGGGATGGTGCTGCCTTCAAAAAGATAGCGGTTACGTTCTTCAAAGGATGAATACTCAAAGAATTTCTCCTGTCCGGTTACCTTTTTAATAAATTTATCGCGACGCATCAAGGCATTCAGGTATCCAAGCGTACGGCCTAGTCCGCTGCCTTCATAAATCGATTGACCAATTCCGATCAGCATCATATCATAGTTGCCGTTGTTGGTATGATCGATAATATCTTTGTAGAAATCGTTCGAAACCCTAAAAACGGTATTCATTTTCTGATGCAGCAATTTTGATTCCGAATTTACAGGCCCGAAACTTTCACGTTCGTAATGCTCAATATTATAATGGTTTAACTCGTTCGACGGACTAAAGTGCAGGGCTGTAACATTTGAAGTTTCCTGTTTTTTAATAAAATGATGGGCTAATCTTAACAAAACGCGGCCTGTTTCAGGATTACCAAATGAGATCAGAACTTGTAAAGTATTGGCAATTGGTTTCACAATCTGGTACGATTCGGTTTTTTCTTCGTCTTTAAAAATGCGATTGATCAAACTAAGTGCTGGCCCGGTCATAAATGTCGTTACCAAGGCCATAATCACCATCATAGCAAACATTTGCGGACTAAGAACGCCAAGATCAAAACCAATGTTGAGTACCACAAGTTCCATCAGTCCGCGTGTATTCATCAGCGCACCAATGGTTAAACTGTCTTTCCAGTTTTGTCCGACAAATCTGGCTGAGAGGGCACTTCCAAGGAATTTTCCAACAATGGCAACCAATATGATCAATCCTGTTATCTGCCATAAATACCAGTCGTTGAGCAAACCGATTTCGGTGCGCAATCCCGTGAACACAAAGAAAAGGGGCAACAGAAGAACCAAAGAAACATCTTCCACTTTCTCAATAAAAATACTGCGAAACTTCACGTTTTCCGGCATGATTACTCCAGCAACAAATGCACCGAACAGGGCATGAATTCCGATGATTTCTGTTGCATAGGACGAAATCATAAGTACAAGAAAGAAAATAGCAACTATAGGTTTGGTAAGATTTTCGCGGCTTGCATGCAGCTCGCCGATTCGCTGCAGAAAAGGTTTTACCACCCTGATCATGATTAAAATATAGGCAATCGTCATGATCATGACGTATAAAGTGCTCATGAAAGATCCTGCTTTCACAATCGCAATTACGACTGCCAATAGCAACCAGGCCGAAATGTCATCTACTGCGGCACATGTGATCACCATCGACCCCAGTTTTGTTTTGTGGATGCCTCTTTCCTGAACGATCCGTGCCAGTACCGGAAAAGCAGTAATGCTCATTGCAATTCCTATGAAAAGACTGAACGAGGAGAATGTGATTCCCATCGGAGAAAACGACTTATATATAAAGTAGGCAAGTCCTATTCCGAGCGTGAATGGAAAGATTATGCTTGTTCCACTGATAACAACTGCATCTTTAGCTCTGTTTTTCAATATGTTAAGATCAAGCTCCATCCCAACAATGAACATGAACAGAATAAGACCGACCTGGCTGAGTAATTGCAGGTTTCCTAAAGAATGGACTGGAAAAAGAAGTTCGGAAAAGCCGGGAAAATAATGCCCTACAACAGTTGGCCCGAGGAAAATACCGGCAATGATTTCACCAATGACAATAGGCTGTCCGATACTTTTAAAGAGGAGTCCAAATAGCCGTGCGATAATAATGATCGTAACGATCTGTGCCAGCAGAAGTGCCAGAGGGTGTTTTAAATTACTGTAAAATGAACTGATCAGATCATCCCATTGATCATTCACTATTTCACGGATGGTTATATTGCGTCCGGCTTCCAGCGCCCTGCCTGCGTCAAAAATGTAGTATATCAGAACCGAAAAGATTCCGATCACTATCATATAAAAAAACAGGTTCTTGTAGCGTTTCATTTTCTTCTGATGAATCAAGCGATATCCGGTCAAGGATATTTGATTGCTGCAAAATTAATAATAAAGTTGTGACTAACAGAAGGCTAGAATTTCATCACAAATTGTTAACGCTAAATTGCTAAAAAGAGAGAATGGAAGATTTTCGGGGACCAAAAAATTATGAAGTATTACTTTGACAAGCAATCTATATCTTTGGTGCTTTGAAGCTGTATCTTGTCGAAAAAAATCCAACACCGGTTTCTGCTGCGCAATATGATGTGCGACTGTTGTCTGAAGT
>CAZVKW010000144.1:0-6741 GCA_964627945.1 uncultured Lentimicrobiaceae bacterium | reverse complement strand
CATGATGACAAAATCGCCGGCTTCCCAGTCATATTTCAGATCATAGTTGTAGAATTTCAAATCCTCGGCTGTGATTGTAAAGGAAACAGTTTTGCTTTCACCGGCTTTGAGAAACACTTTCTGGAAACCTTTCAGTTCCTTCACCGGACGGGTTACCGTTCCCACCAAATCGCGGATATAGAGCTGAACCACCTCAGCACCATCGTATTTGCCGGTATTTGTAAGAACAATACTGGCAGTTAATGTTTGATTTTCTGACAATTGCGTACTGCTCAATTTCAAATCGCCATAGCTGAACTGTGTATAGCTCAGACCATATCCGAAAGGATAAAGCGGTTCGTTGGTAACATCCAGATAGTTCGAACGGTATTTCTGAAACCACTGACCATCGGCCAAAGGACGTCCGGTATTTTTGTGTTTGTAGAAAATCGGAATCTGACCAACAGATTGCGGGAAGGTTGCAGGTAATTTCCCGGAAGGATTTACGTCGCCAAACAACACATCAGCCACAGCATTTCCTGCTTCGGTGCCCCCAAACCAAACATTCAGAATGGCAGGAATATTTTGCTCTTCCCAACTCAGGGTGAGCGGCCGTCCGGTGAAAAGTACCAGAACCACCGGTTTTCCGGTCGCCAGCAGGGCTTTCAGCAGTTCCTGCTGTCTGCCGGGAAGTGAGATATCGGAACGGCTCGAACTTTCGCCGCTCATTTCGGCGGCTTCGCCCATCACGGCAACGATCACGTCGCATTCAGAAGCTACTGCAAGGGCTTCGCTCTGCAGTTGTTCGGGAGTACGGGTGGTATCGATGCTTGTTATGCCCCATGAGCCGACCCATTCATCCAGTTTCGGATCATCTACAATATTGCAGCCTTTGGCATAGCGAACTTCAGCCTTATTCCCGATTGCATCGGTAATACCTTTCAAAACTGTGACAGATTGATCATGCTCAACAGCCACGCTCCACATTCCGGCCATATTCTCCTGGCTGTTGGCGAGTGGTCCTATGAGGGCAATTTTTCCTTTTTTGGTCAGCGGAAGCAGATTGTTTTCGTTTTTCAACAGAACGAAGGTCTGTGTAGCTGTTTCACGGGCTGCCTTTATATTCTCAGCAGTATAAATATCGGTTTTGGCGCGTTTCTCGTCGCAATAGCGATACGGATCTTCGAACAGACCCAGTTTGTATTTGGCTTCAAGAATCCGGCGACAGGCCTGATCAATCTGTGCCTGACTTACTTTTCCTTCGGCGAGCGATTTCTTTAAAGTCGTGAGCAGACCTTCGCCCACCATATCCATATCCACGCCGGCATTCAAAGCAAGTGCAGAGGAAGTCTGCAGATCGCCCATTCCGTGCTCGATCATTTCGTTGATACCCGTGAAATCGGTTACCACAAATCCATCGAAACCCCATTCATCGCGAAGCAAAGTCGTTAAGAGCCATTTATTTCCGGTGGCGGGAATTCCGTCAATCTCGTTGAAGGAGCACATCACACTGCCAGCACCGACATCCACAGCAGCCTTGTAGGGCGGCAGATAATCGTTGTACATGCGCTGATGACTCATATCGGTGGTATTGTAGTCGCGGCCGGCTTCGGCAGCGCCATAGAGCGCAAAATGCTTCACACAGGACATGATGGTGTTGTTCTTCGACAGATCATCGCCCTGATATCCGTTTACATAAGCTTTTGCCACTTCTGAACCAAGATAGGCATCTTCACCAGCACTTTCGGCTATGCGTCCCCAGCGCGGATCGCGGGAAATATCCACCATGGGGGAATAAGTCCAGCAGATGCCGTCGGCACTGGCTTCTGAGGCGGCGATACGGGCACTTCTCTGAATCAGATCCATATCCCAGCTGCTGGCCAAAGCCAATGGAATCGGGAAGGTTGTCTGGTAACCGTGAATCACATCCATTCCGAAAATCATCGGAATATGGAGGCGGCTTTCGTTTACCGCTACCCGCTGAATATCAAGTATCTTGCTAACCGATTTCACGTTCAGCAAACCGCCAACTTTGCCTTCTTTAATTTTAAGACCGATATCGGAGTTGGTGGTCTGACCGGTGATGATATCACCCGATCCGGGCAGATTCAACTGACCGATTTTCTCTTCGAGGGTCATTTTTTTCATCAGCGCATCAATGAAATGCGTCATTTCCTTGTCGTTCTCAACCGCCTTCTTCTGCGCAAATACAAACATGCAGTTCAGGGCAAGAACCGATGTAAGGATGATCCATTTAATTCTCATAGTTTATGTAGTT
Source organism: uncultured Lentimicrobiaceae bacterium (assembly GCA_964627945.1). GTDB lineage: Bacteria > Bacteroidota > Bacteroidia > Bacteroidales > F082 > CAJBPB01. The sequence continues at coordinate 4,484 of CAZVKW010000144.1, read as the reverse complement.
TATTTAGTTAAGTGAGGAGCTATTTCTTGTTGCCAGAGTTTGTAACCTTCTGCTTTCATATGCAGCATATCATCCAGGAAGAGGGCGCTGTCAGGCAATTGTTCCTTGTTCAGCATTTTATCCCAGATATCGATATAAGTTGTATTGCCTTGTTCTTTCAGGAATTCTTCAATATCATGGTTCGCTTCGGTGAATTTTGCTGCAAGGGGCCAACGGTACGGACTGGGTTTCATCGATATATAGGTTATCTGAACCTCAGGAAGTTTCGTTCTGATCAGTCTGAACAACTGAATAAAACGGTTAGTAACTGCACCAGCAGAAAGTGTATCATTGGACGCAAAATCATTTTCGCCACAATAAATCACAATCTGTCGTGGCTGATACGGAAATACAATCTGATCAGCAAACAGGATCAGATCGGTCAGACTTGAACCACCAAATCCGCGGTTAATGATGGGGAAATCAGGGAAATACTCCTGCATATCGGTCCACAAGGTAAAGGAAGAACTGCCATAAAAAACGATGGAATTGGGTTTCGGTGGATTTGCGAAATCGAGCTGCTGAAAGCGACGGATATCGGCAGAGAAAGGATTTTGACTTGTCTGCGCCTGCGTTGGAAGGAAACCCAGAAACAGGAGGAACAGGAAGATATTATTAGATGTTTTCAACATTTTTATGGGTTTATTCAGATTTCAGAAGCGGATAGGATGTGCTTATACCGTTTTCGTTAATGGCCTCGATGGTGAAATAATAGGTTTTTTCCTTGTCCATGGTTTTGAGCCAGTATTCGTTGGCATTGTGCACCATGATGGTATTGTAGAGCTTATCGGGTTCGGTTCCCATATGAATATTGTAGGCATAGGCATTGTCGACCGGACTCCATTTGATCCAGGCATCACGTTTGTCTTTTGCAGTGCGGAGAACGATGAACTGCTTCACGGCATCCGGTTTCTGTCCGTTTCCATGACCAAATACCCTGAATCCGCTGATGGCGAATTTGCCGGTCGGCATATGGATATTGACCAGTTTGAGATAGCGGGTCTGAACGGGCTTCGACAGTTCGATATAATCATGTGGAACATCTGTTTTGTTCTTGCTCTTGTCGACCAGCAGATTCCATTTTTTTCCATCGACGGATTCCAGAATCTTGTACTGATGATACACATTCAGCGATTTTCCAAGAAATTCAGCATCCTGATCGGCATAATTGATCTGAATCGCTTTCACGGTTGAAACAGCGCCCAGATCAGTCTGAATCCATTCGTTTTCATTGGCTGTGGCAGCACTCCAGTAGGTTTTAATCAACTCATCCACTGCATTATTCGCCTGATAATTGCCATAAGTGGACGAAACAGTTACCGGTTTCTGGTAATTCAGCAGCATCCAGCCTGTGAAGCGGCTTTTTAAGTGATCTTCAACGCCATCCGGAAGATAGGTCGGATAATCGCCAAAGGCGGTATTGCAATACATAACGCCATCCTTATCGAAACCCGTTGGCCAGATGCCGATGCGTCGCTCGAAATTGTTTTTCACCGAAATGGCGATGGTCGAAACGTGCCAGTAATTTTTCCAGTTGTCCTGAAAGGTCGCGCCATGACCGGCACCCCGCGCAAAACCGCCCGGTTTATAGCTCATGGGCATCGACTGCGGAACGAACGGACCGAGAGGACTGTCTCCTACGATAACGCCATCAGAATATCCGCTGAATTCGGTTCCGGGAGCCCCATATTGCAGATAATATTTCCCGTTGTTCTGTGTCATCCACGAACCTTCGATAAAAGGATCGAGGAAGGTATTGTCCATGTTTTCACCAAAACGCTGCCATCCATATCTCCAGGGCTGAAGAACATACATTTCCTTGCGGGTGGTCAGAGGCATCATCGTGTTGCGGTTCAGTTCCACACCATACATCGGATATTCGTTGCTGCTCCCATTGTACATATAAAATCTACCATTTTCATCCGTGAAAAAGGAAGGGTCCCAGCCGCCGATATAGAGTGAATCAACCAGGGGTTTCCAGTCGTCCATTCTCGGATTGGTGCTCATCCAGATAGTGAATTTGCTGGTGTAAGTTGAACCAAAAACAAGCATGGTATCACCGATAATTCCAACAGCAGGAGCACAGAGTTCGTCATAACCTTCGTTCCAGGGACGCAGAAAGCGACGCGAAACGAAGTTCCAAGCTATCATATCCTCGCTCCACCAATAGCCCCACTGATTGGTTGAAAACAAAAAATAGGTGCCTTTGTAATTCACAATCACCGGATCGGCTGTGGCGCGGTGATAGCCCCATTCGCTGAAATTCGGAATGGGTGTATAGCCGTAATCGATGTTCACCGGATTGCAGTAGGTTTTCTGCTGTGCCTGCATTTGCATCCCGGCAAGAAGCAAAAAGCTGATTATCAAAAAATTTTGAATACTTTTCATCGGTATATGTAGGTTTTTATTTCCATTGAATGCGTATTTCATTGTCGGAATTTGAGAAACTAAAAGTTTTTTGAAGGGATAGGTTTTCAGCTTTCCGCAAACTTTTAAAATAGGTCGGATCGTAAATCTCTTCCAGATATTTCAGCCCGTCGAGCAGATGGATTGTTTCAGTATTGATTGCTGCTGGCTGATTATTCACCTCAACAGCATTCATTTCATCGGTAAAACCATGTAAAATACATTGTATGGTTTTGAAACCCGAAACAAAACTGCCTTCCGGTTTCGAAAAAAGGATATACTTCTTCACTGGATCGAATGCGATTGTCCGTTTGTAAAAAACACCTTTTTTATAATCCATCGTGCTGCCGTCATCTTCGTAATATTCAAAGCGATTCAATTCTGTTCCTTGGTAAATATGCACAAACAAGGTGTCCGAAGGTTTTTCTTTCGTTGTCTGGATGAGGCTCTGCATCGGAATGATGGAGGAGGCTTTCACGTACAAAGGAATCTGATAAACCGGAACTTCGACTGTAAACTCCTGATTTCCATCAAGAAGCTCGTCCGAAAACAAGTCAAACCATTTTCCTTCGGGCAAATAAACGGACTTTGATTTCTCAGCACTTGTTACAGGAACCACCAGAATGGCATCACCACACAGAAACTGGTACTGATACATATTATCAAACACCTTTTCATCAAACGGATTTCTGATACTCAGACTTCTGACTACAGGAATTCCCGTTTGCGTTGATTCATAGAACTTTGCGTAGAGATAAGGCATCAAACGGTAGCGAAATCCAATGAATTCCTTCGAGGTAGCTTCGGCTTCTTCGCCATAGCTCCAGGGTTCGTTGCTGTTCGAAAAAGCTTCCTTGTGGTTGCGGGCAAAGGGTGAAAACATTCCGACCTGCATCCAGCGGCTGAACAATTCTTTGGAAGTTGGTCCGATATATCCGCCGATATCATCTCCCACAAAAGGCAGTCCCGACAGTCCCAGCTGGGTATTCAGCAAAGTTCCTCCCAACAGAAATTCGTCCTTGGCTGTATTGTCGCCGGTCCAGACAACGGCATAGCGTTGCACGCCCGCAAATCCTGAACGGGTCAACACAAATGGACGAAGACCTTTTCCGTATTTCAAAGCCGATTCGAAGCTGCTGCGGGCCATCAGGAATCCGTAAATATTCTTCGCTTCGAGTGCATTCGCCTGATGCCCGTCAAAATCAAACAGCAGATTATCAGGAAGGTAGCTCCCACCTACGGCAGGCTCATTCATATCGTTCCAATACCCGTGAATGCCGTTTTTGGGCAGAAATTTCATATGATCAATCCACCATTCACGGCCTTTCGGATTGGTGAAATCTACAAAATTGTTCAGACTTGGGGCAATATCCGCTGTGTAAAGACTTCCATCAGAATACTTTATAAAAACATCCTTTTTCAAACCATCGAAATGGGCAAAATAAGTCGAATCCACTTTGATTCCCGGATTGACAGAAGCCGTTACTTCAATTCCAAGGGATTTGAGAGATGAAGTGAGTCCGGACATATTCGGAAAACGGTGGGTATTGATTCTGAAAGGTTCATAATCCTGCAGATAATCGGCATCGAGTACAATGCAGTCGATCGGAATATTTTTTGCCCGGAAAGTTTCGGCCAGTGTTTTCACATTCTGCTGCGGGAAATAACTGCAGCGACTCTGGTGATAACCCAGACTCCACAGTGGTGGAAGTGGCATCCGGCCTGTGAGCGAAGTGTAATGGAAAAGGATTTTCTCCATATTCTGATCGTAAATGAAGAAATAATCCACATCTCCCCCATCGGCTGTGATGCTCGAGAACTCAGGTGTTGAGAGGCCGAAATTGAAGAAAGTTTTGTAGGTATTGTGGTAAAAAAGTCCGTAAACCTCATCCGGTAGAATCCCGATATAGAACGGAATGCTCACATACATCGACAGACGTGGATCGCCGTATTTGTAAGTATCGGTATTGTTGAGTGTGAAAGCATTTCCGCGTTTGTCGAGATTTCCAAGTACTTCGCCCAGACCTACAAAGCGTTCC
>CAZVKW010000143.1:0-6756 GCA_964627945.1 uncultured Lentimicrobiaceae bacterium | reverse complement strand
AAAGCACCGGCTTGCAGCGGTTCAAAACATTTACGTTTTTCGATCAGTAAATTCATATTAATCCTTATTTTTGGATTAGCTAATTGTATTCTATTCATCTGTTAAACGATCATTGTATCCATTCATGCATCAAAAGACTGATATCATCACTGTAAAACAATTATCACATGCTTTTGGCGATAAAACTGTTCTTCAGGACATTAATCTTAGCATCGGGAAAGGCGAATTTGTAACCATTCTCGGACCTTCAGGCTGCGGTAAAACAACCTTGATGCGACTGATCGCCGGCTTTCTGAAAGCTTCGAACGGACAGATCACAATTGCCGGTGAGGATATGACACAAACACCGCCACACCTCCGCCCGGTGAATACGGTTTTTCAACGATACGCGCTTTTTCCTCACCTCAATGTTTTCGAAAACATCGCCTTCGGACTTCAACTCAAGAAACTTCCGAAAGACGAAATCAGGAAACAGGTGAAACAGGTGCTGAAAATTGTTACGATGACCGATTATGAAGAGCGCGATGTGGATTCTCTTTCAGGAGGTCAGCAGCAGCGTGTGGCCATTGCCCGTGCCATTGTGAACAAGCCCGAAGTGCTGCTCCTCGACGAACCGCTTGCCGCCCTCGATCTGAAGATGCGCAAGGATATGCAGATGGAAATCAAGGCCATGCACAAAAAACTGGGCATCAGTTTTCTGTATGTCACACACGATCAGGAAGAAGCTCTTACGTTGAGCGACCGCATTGTGGTGATGAGCGAAGGGAAAATTCAACAGATTGGAACACCCATCGAGATATACAACGAACCCATCAACTCTTTCGTGGCCGATTTTATTGGCGAAAGCAACATCCTGAACGGTGTGATGATCGAAGATGAGCGGGTTGAGTTTGCCGGCCATCAGTTTGAATGTGTCGATAAGGGTTTTGCCCCCAACGAACCGGTCGATGTGGTGGTTCGCCCCGAAGATATTTTCATTTTCGATGTATCTGAAGCCGCGCAGTTTACCGGACTGGTTACATCGAGCATCTTCAAAGGCGTTCATTATGAAATGATGGTCACCACTCCCGAAGGATACGAGTTTCTGATACAGGATTATCATTGTTTCGGGCTGGGTAAAACGGTTGGTCTGCGTGTGAAACCTTTCGATATTCAGGTCATGAAAAAGGAAAGGCTTTGCAATACCTTCGACGCGACCATTGTCGACAAAACGCATATTCGTTTCCTCGGAACAAGCTTTGAATGTGCCGATACACAAGGATTAGCAAGCGGAACCGAAGTAAAGGTGAAAGTCGAATTCGGCCACATCAGTCTTCAGGATAACGAGGAAGACGGTATGCTGAGCGGCGTGGTGAGTTTTATTCTGTACAAGGGAAACCATTATCATCTGACCATTTCGACAAGCAACAACGAGAATATTTTCGTTGACACCAACGATATCTGGGACGATGGCGACCGCGTAGGAATCAATATTTCGCCGGAAAATATCCAAATAGAAAACTACTAAATTCACCAGAGCGTGCGACGAAAAGTAATGTCATTCCTTGGACGTAGAAGAAACTGGACCATTCCTTACGCGCTTTTCCTTGCCTTTTTTGTGCTTATACCCATGGCGCTTATCGTGTTTTACGCCTTTACCAACATAGAAGGAACATTTACTTTCGCCAATATTCAGAAGTTCTGGATTCATCCCGAAGCCATGAATACCTTTCTGTATTCGGTTGTCGTTGCGTTGATTACAACAGTTCTGTGCATTCTTATTGGTTATCCAGCAGCATATATCCTGAGTAAAATGGAAGCCCGAAGAGCCAAACTGCTCGTTATCCTTTTCATTCTTCCGATGTGGATCAATTTCCTGATCCGCACGCTGGCTACAGTGGCTTTGTTCGATTTCTTCAAGATTCCGCTGGGCGAAGGCGCACTTATCTTCGGGATGGTATACAATTTCCTGCCATTTATGATTTACCCGATCTATAATATTCTGCAAAAAACGGATCAGAATCTAATTGAGGCAGCACAAGATCTGGGCGCCAATCCGCGACAGGTGTTTCTGAAAACCGTTTTCCCGCTTTCCATTCCAGGAATTGCCAGTGGTGTCATCATGGTTTTCATGCCGGTCATTTCAACATTTGCCATTGCCGAACTATTGACCATCAACAACATCAAACTATTTGGAACCACCCTTCAGGAAAATATTTACAATGGAACCTGGAACTACGGAGCCGCTTTGTCGCTGCTGATGCTTATGCTGATCGGCCTTACAGCCCTGCTCAACCGGGGTGGAAACTCCAAAGCTGCTGAGGAGGGCAATCTGATATGATCAGACGAATCCTTTCTTCATCCTATCTGGGCATTTTGCTGGTCATGCTCTATGCACCCATCCTGATCATCATCATTTTCTCTTTTACCGAAGCCAAAGTTCTGGGCAACTGGACAGGCTTTTCGCTGAAGCTGTACACTTCCATTTTTCAGGGAGGCGTTCACCACTCGCTCACCAGCGCGATGTGGAACACACTTATTATTGGTTTGATTGCAGCAGCTGCATCAACGGTTTTGGGAACGATGGCCGCCATCGGCATTTACAATCTGCTGCCACGTTCACAAAAAGCCATGCAAATGGTAAACACCATCCCGATTCTGAATCCGGATATCATCACAGCCATCTCCTTGTTCCTGCTTTTTGTAAGTCTTGGCATTTCACAGGGCTATACAACGGTTGTTTTGGCGCATATCACTTTCTGCACTCCCTATGTGGTATTGAGTGTGTTGCCGCGTTTGCGCCGTATGAATCCAAACCTTTACGAAGCTGCGCTCGATCTGGGTGCTACACCCTTTCTGGCTGTGAGGCGGATTCTGCTTCCTGAGCTGAAACCTGGTATGATCAGTGGATTTATTCTGGCTTTCACGCTCTCGATCGACGATTTTGTGGTTACTTTGTTCACGATTGGAAACGAGGGACTTGAAACCCTTTCGACCTATATTTACGCTGATGCCCGGAAAGGAGGTCTAACACCCGAACTGCGGCCACTTTCAGCCATTATTTTTATTCTGGTTCTGTTGTTGTTGCTGATCATCAACCAACGGGCCGCTAAGAAAAAATTGTAAACCGAAATACAAAAACGACTACAATGAGAACTTCACAAAAAACAAAATTCATGAGAACTCTGTTTGTTCTTTTGCTTCTGGTCACCGGAATTTCTGTATTCAATTCGTGCAAGCAAAATGATGACTCCCGGAAAAAAGTCCTGAAAATCTACAACTGGGCCGATTATATCGACGAGGATCTGCTTACTGAATTTCCGAAGTGGTACAAGGAACAGACCGGTGAAGAAGTGAAGATAGTGTATCAGGTTTTTGATATGCCCGAAATCATGTACACCAAAGTGGCAATGGGAAAGGAAGACTTCGATCTGGCATGTCCAACCCAGTACCTGATCGAAAAAATGCTCAAGAATGATCTGTTGTTACCCATCGACCGTAATTTTGGAAAGACTGAAAATTATCTTGGAAATGTATCTCCATTCCTTCGTGAGCGTATGGATGCATTCAGCATCGCAGGCAAGAAAGCGGAGAATTACACCGTTCCCTATATGTGGGGAACTTCGGGCATACTCTACAATACCGACAAAGTGACCAAAGAAGAAGTTCAATCATGGGCTTGTTTGTGGAATCCGAAATACAAAGGAAAGATCCTCATGAAAGATCATTACTGGGATGTGTACAATATGGCCGCAACCTATGGATTTTATGATGAAATCAGTTCCGGAAAACGAAGCCGGTATGCGGTTTCGAACGATCACACCGATGCTGACATTGAAATGGTTGAGAAACAATTAAAAGCATTACGACCAAACCTGGCGGGTTGGGAAGCCGACTTTGGCAAAGAAATGATGACAAAGGGCGAAGTCTGGATGAATTATGCCTGGGGTGGCGATGCCGTCTGGGCCATCGATGAAGCATCACAAGTGGGTGTTTCACTGGCTTACGAAGTCCCGAAAGAAGGCAGCAACATCTGGTTCGATGGATGGATCATACCCAAATATGCGCGGAACGTAAAAGCAGCAAGTTATTTCCTGAACTATTTGTGCCAGTCGGAAATTGCTTTGCGCAATATGGATGTGAGTGGTTTTTGCAGTGCAGTGGCAACACCCGAAATTATTGAAGCTCAGTCGGATTCAACTCTTGCTGAAACAGTAAACCTGACTTACTTTTTCGGTCCGGGAAACAGCAAATTGCATATGAACCCTGTTCAATATCCCGATAGCAGCGTTGTTGGCCGTTGTGTATTGCTTCACGACTTCCTCGACCAAAACGATAAAGTGCTCGAAATGTGGAGTCGTGTTAGAGACAATAATGTGAATTAGATTCTGGATATATTTGGAATCAGAGTTTTTACGGAAAACTGTATCATTGAAATTATGTGGCAGTTTGAGTTTTAACGGTCTGTATGAAACTTGGCTTCTTAGAATGGTAAAATCATCGGAAATGATTCCATTTGACTGAATTCATTAATTGTATAATTTTATTTCATCAAAAACAGGAAGAATGGATCAGGATATCAGATGGAAACAAAGGTTCTCAAACTTTAATAAAGCATTGGCGCAGCTCACCGAATTTGTTGAAAGAGAAAAACTGAACAAGTTTGAGTTACAAGGACTTATCCAGTGCTTCGAATACACCTATGAACTAGGATGGAACTTATTAAAGGATTATCTGGAAGCCGAAGGCAATCAGAACATTACAGGCTCCCGATCCACTATCATGGAAGCCTTCAAATCCGGACTTATACAAAACGGTGAAGGTTGGATGGAAATGTTCAAAGATCGGAACAAAACGAGCCATACCTATAATGAAGAAACAACCAATGAAATTGTAAATCATATCTACTCAATTTCATACCCCTTATTCATTGAACTGAAAGCTAAATTTGACTCACTCGCATGAAATACGGTCTGCCCGAGAATACAATTAATGTAATCCATCAGGTTTTTGTTCTTTTTCCGGAAGTGGAAAAAGTTCTTATGTACGGTTCAAGGGCAAAAGGCAACTTTAAAAACGGCTCCGACATCGATCTTAGCCTCGTAGGTGAACAATTAACCCTGAGTCTTCAAAATAAAATAGAATCTGCTATTGATGCACTTCTTCTCCCCTATACTTTTGATTTTTCAATATTTCATCAGATATCAAACCCCGATCTTATCAGTCATATCGAAAGAGTTGGAATCGTATTTTATCAAAAGAAATAAGGGTATTCTAATTTCTTAAAATCAACCACCAATATTGCTGAATTGTTTCGAAAGATTGATTGAACCGCAGGAAGGCTTGTTCTGGATGGCCGCCCGATAGGCATTTTCGATCCCCATTTCGCGGATATTGTATTTCAAATCCGTAAACAGACAAGGCATCAGATCGCCATTGGCCGTCAGCCGTATCCGGTTGCACGAAGCACAATGACCACCATCACCGCCTTCCACCACCGAAAACTGGCCAATTTCAAGGTTCATCTCTTTGATAAACCTGATTTTCAAATCATTCTGTTCACAAAAGGCTTTCACAGCCTGTGCATCTTTCTCAGAAGAACTCTTTTTGATCACGCAATTGATCTTGATAGGATTCAATCCTGCAGCACGAGCAGCTTCGATACCCCGAAATACATCATCAAGATTTCCAAGCCTTGTGATCTCCCTGAAACGGACCAGATCAACGGTATCCAGACTGATATTCACCCTTTGCAGACCAGCCTGAGCCAGATCGCCTGCAAAACGATCAAGCAGAATCCCGTTGGTAGTCATACCCAGATCTATCAATCCTTCAATAGAAGCCAGTTGTTCCACCAGACTGACAATACCTTTACGCACCAATGGTTCACCGCCCGTAATCCTCACCTTGCTCACACCATTCTTTACAGCAAAACGCACCACTTGAACGATTTCCTCGAAACTGAGTACATCCTTGTGATCCATCATCGGAACACCTTCGGCAGGCATACAATAGGTACAACGAAGGTTACAACGGTCGGTAACCGAAACACGTAAATAATTGATTTTACGGTTAAATGAATCGAACATCAACCGATTCTCCTTTCAAAACGGAAGCCACTCCCAAAGGAATGCTGATCAGAGCATTGGCATCAACCAATGCATGAATATGGCCCGAACCATTGTATGTCAGTACTTTCACACTGCCATCAGGAAGAGTAACAGCCGGAATAAATCCATGTCGTGCTGTGCCCTTTCGAACAAAATCTTCTGCCAATGGCATACGTACAATCCTTTCTTCATAAGGATGACCCATCAGACGGTATAAAAAAGGTTTTGCCAGAATCTCAAAAATATTGAAAGACGAAACAGGGTTACCGGGCAGGGCAAACACAAACTGATTTCCCGAACGGGCAAAAACCGTGGGCTTTCCGGGTTGAACAGCGATTGACTGAAAGCGTATTTCGAGCCCGGATTCGAGTAGAATCTGCGGAACAAAATCGAAATCACCCATGGAGATACCTCCTGAAAGTATGAGTACATCATGATCGCACAAAGCTTCTGTAATGCGTTTGCGGGTTTCGTTTTCCACATCGGGAATGATTCCACCATAGGTCACCTCTGCGCCAATTCGTTCGAGTTGGCTCACAAGCTGGCTACCATTGCTGTTGCGAATCTGGCCGGTTTCGGGGATGTTTTCAGGTTCAACAAGTTCGTCACCAGTCGAAAAAACACACACTTTCACTTTCTGATACACCAAGGGTCTGACGGCTCCCAC
>CAZVKW010000142.1:3569-6778 GCA_964627945.1 uncultured Lentimicrobiaceae bacterium | reverse complement strand
TCCCCGGAGTAGGAACTTCGGGGATTTTTTTTTGATTTTATTTGACTTGAATAATCGATTTTAAGTGGTATTACTAGATAGAACGAATTAAAAATAATTAAAACTACTTAGCTTTTTACTACATTTTAACCCTTATGAATAAAATATTGAAAATGAACTAATTAGGTGATGTTTTTTACTATTTTTGTATATCTAATGCTTGCTTAAATGGGTACAAAAACCAAAGATAGTCAGGAATCCAATGATTCATCTGATCTTTCACTTCAATATGATTCCACCGAAACAAACGAGATTCATTTCGCACATAACCTTACAGAATCAAACGAATTTGTCTGGGTAATTGATAAAAGTGCATGTCTGCTTTTTGCCGATCATAAGTTTCATGAGATTTTTATCAGGGCCGGTATTCCAATGGCCATTGGCCGAAGTGTTTTGCCTGAAACTGCAACCGTTTTATTTAATACGATCTGGAAAGATGCTTTTAACCGATGCTTAAAAGGCGAAAATCTGTTGATTAGTGCTACATTGCTCGAAAACCATGATGAATTGATCTGCGAAAACTCCTTGCGCTCATTGCGGGATTCAGCAGGTGAAATAACCGGAATTATCATTCGCTCCAGACCATTGTTCGGAATTCGGGCAACACGAAAAAATGATTTCATACAAACCAACGCGAAAAAAGGAAGCCTTCCATTATCAAAAGAAATCATTGAGCAAACCGTATTAAACTCACTTACTGCTCATGTTGCAATTATCGATTCTGATGGCATGATCGTCGAGGTAAATGAACCCTGGCGCAAATACGGAATTGCCAATGGAATCAGTAATCCTGTTGGTACTATCGAGAAAGTGAATTACCTCGAAGTATTGCAATCAGCAGTTAATCAAGGCGATACTTATGCTGATGTAATATTGAAGGGCATTGAGGATGTCTTAAAACATAAAAAGGAAGAATTTTCGGCCAGATACACTTGTCATAGTGACAACAGCCTGCATTGGTTTGCAATGGCAGTGACGCCACTCACAGGCAAGGAGGGTGGAGCGGTGATTACGCACGAAGAAATCACGGACAATATCTTAGTTGAAGACGATCTGAAAGAGAGTAAGCGAAAATACGCGCTCTTATCTGAAAACACAACAGATGTTATCTGGTTACTCGATATGGATAGTCTTAAGTTGCTCTATGTCAGTCCATCGGTTGAGCGACTAAGAGGCTTTACTGTTGATGAAGTCATGGAGCAATCCTGGGATATGTGGTTTACAGCTCATTCAAGACATTTTATCATGAATAAGTTAAGCGAGCATCAGTTGGATTTTATGCAGGGAGCACGCGAAAACTATGTGTATGAAATAGAACAACCCTGTAAAGATGGCTCAGCTATCTGGACAGAATTCATGTTTTATTTTGGTATCGATCAGGAAAACGGGCATTTGCTCTTATATGGCTCAACCTATGATATCTCTGACCGGAAAAAAACCGAAGACAGAATCCTCAAACTGAACGAAAGGATTACACTGGCCAACAAAGCGGCTAAGATCGGTGTTTGGGATATGGATATTATCGCAAACACATTGGATTGGGATGCAAATATGTTTGAGATCTATGGGGTGACTGATATCAAAGAACCAGATGGTTACACAAGCTGGTTGAATGCTGTTCACCCTGATGATAAGGAAAGATGTGATTTTGAATCAGAAAAGGCCAGAAGGGGTGAAAAGGAATACAATACCGAATACAGGATTATTCTCCCCGATCAGTCAGTCAGATATATACGGTCTTTGGCAGATGTTTTTTTTAATGCCGATGGCAAGGCAATCCGTATGGTAGGGATCAATTATGATATTACCCACCAAAAGAATATTGAATTTAAACTTCTCGAAGATCAAAACCAGTTTCGTGTTTTGAATGAACTGCTGAGCGACTATGTTTTTAAATTGGAGGTTGACGAAAAACGGGAATATACTTTCAGCATTGTAGCCGGAAATTATGAAAAGACAACAGGCAGAAATGAGAACGGACCCAATGCCCTTGATGAATGGATAAAATCGGTTCATCCTGAGGACCAGCCTATTGTTGAAAAGCGTTTTCTTGAGTTATTCTCGTCTCGTAAAAGCCTTCAGCTTGAATTCAGATCTTATGATGCAAATGGCAATATGCGTTGGATTGAACTGAATGCAAAAGCTGAAGTAAACGCTGAATCGGCTAAGTCTGATACTGTTTATGGCAGTATTAAAAATATCAACGAACGCAAACTGGCCCAGGAAACACTCCGTAAAAGCGAAGAAAAATGGAGTAGTATTATCAAAACCTCTCCTGACGGGATTTCTATTTGCACACTTCAGGGCGATCTATTGTATGTATCCGACAACATTGTTAAATGGCATGGATACGACCGCCCGGAAGATATGATCGGGATGAATGTGTTAGCTTTTTCAAAACCGGAAGATCTTGAAAGAGCAAAACATAATTTCGCTGCTATGCTTGATGGAATTTATACCGGTGCAGCTGAATATGAAGTAATTAGAAAAGATGGAAGTTGTTTTGATATTGAAATAAACGGCGAGTTTTTACTGGATGAGGAAGGTAGGCCGGAAAGCATTTTTCTGATCGAAAGAGATATCAGCAAACGAAAAAGTTCAGAAAGAGCCTTATTAGAAAGCGAGTATAAGTTTCGGAAACTTTTCGAAACAATGGCCCAGGGAGTGATTTATCGTGATGACAAAGGCAGAATCATCTCGGCGAACCGCTCAGCCGAAAAAATACTTGGTCTCAGCCTTGAACAGATGATCGGCCTGAGCCCGTTTGATCCACAATGGAAAGTGATCAGGGAAGATGGAACGAACTTTCCAGCTGAAACACAACCAAGCATGATTTCCCTGAAAACTGGTCAGGAAAGCCACTCAATCATGGGGGTTTTTAATCATCAACTTGAAAAGTTCGTCTGGATAAATGTAAGTTCCACACCTGAATTCAAAGATGGTGAGAGCAAACCATATCAGGTATTTACAACTTTCGAAGATATTACTGCACTCAAGGAAAGCTTGACGGAGTTGGATAGAATGAACCAGAAGCTCGAAGGAATTGTAGCAGAAAGAACCAAAGAAATTCTTAAGATTTCAAGGTTTCAACAAGCGATTCTTGAACATGCAGGTCTGGCCATTATTTCAACATCGATACAAGGAGCTATTCAGTCATTCAACACAGCCGC
>CAZVKW010000142.1:0-3469 GCA_964627945.1 uncultured Lentimicrobiaceae bacterium | reverse complement strand
TATATTGGAATTGCTGAGGATATTTCCAGAGAAAAAGCTGTATATGATGCTTTAAAGACTAGCGAGGAAAGATTTTTCAATATGTTTCACAATCATGCTGCTATGATGTTGCTGGTCAATCCTGAAAACGGAATGATTGTAGATGCCAACAAAGCTGCAGAAAGGTTTTATGGCTATAATTTCAAAGGCCTGAAACAAATTCATATCAATGAAATCAATATTATGTCGCGTGAGAGTTTGAAAGCCGAAATGGAATTGGCTTCCAAAAACCAGCAGAATTACTTTGTTTTCTCTCATCGATTGTCAACAGGCGAAATTAGGATTATTGAGGTGCACTCAACGCCGATCGAAATGGAAACAGGACAGCTTTTGTTTTCTATTATTCATGACATCACCGAACGAAAATCAGCCGAAGATCGCTTGCTGAAAAGCGAAGCAGAAAATCGTGCGATCCTTTCTACCATGCCAGATTTGCTTTTCAGGCTTGATCAGGATGGAACATTTCTTTCATACCATACCGGAAGTCCGACTGGTTTGGCTGTACCTCCGGATGTATTTATCGGTCGTAAGATTAATGATATTTTACCGCCTGATGTTGCGATTCTGGCAATGAATGCAATAAATGAGACCCTTTTGAAAAAGGAAATAGTCGCTTTCGATTATGAGATGATTCTGCATGACGAATTGCATTACTATGAAGATAGGGTTGTTGCGATTTCTGATCATGAAGCATTGTCAATTATTCGCGATGTAACAGCACAAAAAACAACCGAAAAAGCTTTACGATGGAATGAATCCCTCCTTAAAAAGATGACTTCCTCATCACCGCTCGCTTTTCTGGTTGTTGATAACCGAACAGACGATATCCTGTATTTTAATCATCAGTTTTGCGAAATATGGGGAATCAATCATCTGGAAGAAAGGATGCACAACAAGGAACTGAAAAACAATGATATTATTCCGGATTGTTTGCCGGTTTTGAAGGATGTACCTGCCTTTGCCGAGTCATGCAAACCTTTGCAAAGTGAAAGCAACCGTGTAATAGTGGAAGATGAGATTCCGTTTATGGACGGACGCACCATCCGCAGATTTTCGGCCCAGATCAGGGATGAAAATGATGAATATCATGGTAGATTGTACATCTTTGAAGACATCACACAACGCAAGACAACCGAGGAATTCCTGCATATTCAAAAAGATCTGGCAATCCAGTTAAGTGCAACTTCTGATATGAACGAAGCTTTGATGCTGGTATTAGATTCAGCTTTGAAATTTGAAGGAATCGATGGTGGAGGTGTATATCTGATCGATGATCAGAAACAAATGAAACTAAGCGAGCACAAAGGTCTTTCCGAGGAGTTTGTTAGTCAGATTAAAAAACATAAGCCATCAGACGAACAAATACAACAACTTGTTAAAGGCCAGCCAATTTATGGAAAATTTGTCGATCTCGCCGTAGAATCCGCTGTTGGTAATCCGGACAGTTTTATTGGACTTGCTGCTATTCCCATTCTTTTTGAAGATCAATTGATAGGGGTTTTCAATCTGGCGTCAAAAACCTCCGAAGATTTTAATCAGAACATCAAAAACATACTTGAAAATTTAAGCCTGCAGGTTTCCGGAGCTATTTCGAGAATTCACGCACAGGAAGCCTTCCTGAACAGCCAGCAGAATTTTAAAATGCTCTTCGATACCATCGACGATTTTATGTTTATCTTCGACATCAAAGGCAATATAATTCATGCCAACCCGGTTGTGAACAATCGGCTTGGATATACTGAAAAAGAATTACAGCAGCTTCATTTACTTGCAGTTCATCCGCCCGAACGTAGAGAAGAAGTTGGTTATATTATTGGTGAAATGCTGGCTGGCAGGGCATCTTATTGTCCTGTTTCGCTTATTGCCAAAGATGGAACTCAAATTCCGGTTGAAACACGTGTTATCCAGGGTAAATGGGACGGGAAAGATGCGCTTTACGGAATTTCGCGCGATATTTCACAAAGGCAGAAAGCAGAAAAAGAACTCCAGATACGTGAATCTTATCTCACGGCTGTTGTGAACAACCATCCGGGTTATTTCTGGATAAAAGACATCAATGGTAAATTTCTCCAGATGAACGAGCGCAACCGGCAATTCTTACAGCAATCGGGTGTTCGCGTTGAGATCAATGGGATTGGGAATTCTGATTATGATTTTATGAATCCCAAAAAAGCAGCACTTTATCAGGAGGAAGACCAGCAAATAATCAGCAGCAGAGCGTCATTGCTAGTTGAAGAAATGCACATCATCAATCAGGAACAGTTCTGGTTTGAAAAATTAAAATTCCCGGTAATTAACCGATACAACGAGGTTATTGGGGTTTCAGGGTATTCGATTGACATCACCGAACGCAAAAAGACTGAGGCTGCCTTGAAAATGCAAAGTGCTGCATTTGAGTCTTTTGCACTGGCGATTATTATTACCGATCTTGAGGGCTATATCCGCTGGGCAAACAGCAGTTTCTCGAAGCTGTCAGGTTATTCAATGGATGAAATCATTGGGAAAAAGACAAAAGATCTGATTCAATCGGGTAAACAGGAAGCAAAAGTATATCAGAATCTCTGGAAAACAATTCTTGAAGGAAAAGTTTGGAGTGGTGAGCTGACCAACCGGCGAAAAGACGGCAGCCTCTATCCCGAGGAAATGACAATCACCCCCATCCTGGATCAAAACGGAACGATTACCAGTTATATTGCCATTAAAATCGACATTACGAACCGCAAAGAGATGGAAATGGCACTTCGGGAGAGTGAGGCCAGATGGAATTTTGCTTTGGAAGGTTCCGGTGACGGGGTTTGGGACTGGAACGCACAAACCAACGAAGTTTTCTTTTCATATCAATGGAAAGCAATGTTTGGATATGCTGATCATGAAATAAGCAACAAACTCGAGGAATGGGAAACAAGAATGCATCCTGATGATAAAACCAGGTGCTTTGAAGATCTCGATAGGCATTTCAATGGAGAAACGCCGGTGTATATCAATGAGCACCGGATGTTGTGCAAGGATGGAACATACAAATGGATTCTTGACCGCGGAAAAGTTGTATCCCGGTCATATGATGGAAAACCATTGCGTGTAATCGGTACACATTCAGATATTTCACAGCGAAAAAAACTGGAGGAGAGTTTGCATGCTGCTATTGAAAAGGAAAAAGAACTGAACGAACTGAAATCCAGGTTTGTATCGATGGCTTCGCACGAATTCCGAACTCCGCTTGCTTCCATTATGATGTCGGGTGAAACGCTCATCAGTTACTGGAAAAAGATGGATGAAATTCAGATCAATACCCGCCTGGTGAATATCAAAGGACAGGTGGAACATCTTTCGAGTGTAGTAGCCGATGTAATGCAGGTAGCGAAGATTCAGGAAGGAAAACTGCCCTTTAATCCGGTGCCGGTTGATCTGTCAACCTTATGTGAAACAAGTA
>CAZVKW010000141.1:0-7048 GCA_964627945.1 uncultured Lentimicrobiaceae bacterium | reverse complement strand
GTTAAAATACGTGCCGTTGACACCCTTGTTGGGATAAAGCCCTTGCAAAAACCTTTTCTCACACAGGCAAATCCCAATCCGTTTACTGATTTTACCCGACTAAGTTTTCAGCTCAGGGAAGCAGGTTGTGGGTCATTAATCCTGACCAGCACCGATGGTAAAGTAATCTTCGAGAAGAAATATGCTTATCTGCCGGCTGGATATCAGGAAATTAATATCAATGGTACTGAACTTTTGCCCGGATTTTATATCTATAAGCTGATCACTTCCGATGGGGTAGCTTCGGGAAGGCTGGTAAAGGAATAATACCAAATGAAATTTAGAATGAACTACCCCGCCGCAGAGCAGCGCGGTATCATTAAGGAATAAGTTTTTTACTCGCCGCAAGCAGCGGGGAATTAACCCCATAGAGATTAAACAAATACATTGTTATCTATATTAATAAGGCCGGTCACTTTACTGCATGAGTTCAGCATCATCAGATCATCAGCATAATTGAAATAAGTTCTATGGGGGACTTTCGTGCTTTATTGATTCTTAGATATTCCTTTTAGCGAACGATCATCACTTTATTTGTATTTAATAACCTGTCACTTTTGAAAACCAACTGATAAATTCCCGGTTTTAATTGAGAAATATCTATGCTTGTTCTGCATTTCGTCCCACTGGTGAACACTGTTTTTGATTCCACTTCCTGGCCGTTTATTGTTATCAACGAAAGGACATATTTATCTTCTGCAATCTCCGGCAGATCAATCCACAAAAGATCTGAAGCAGGATTGGGCCACGATCTGATCGCGTCTGAATTGGAAACAATTTCATTTACTGAGGTAAAACCTTCCAGAACAAGTTCAAAAACACCCCTCCCATAAGTTGCAGCTCTGAGTAGTCTTGTTCCATCAAAATTAAAATAACTGAATTCAATTACAGGGACAAATGGAAAACCATTTTTCAGTTTTGACCAGTTTACGCCATTATTGGTAGAACTATATACTCCGAAATCATTTCCAAGGAACATTGTCCCCTCATTTTCAGGGTCCACAAAAATATCACTTGCAGGAACTTTCGGTAGATCAGAACTAATATCTGTCCAAATGTTTCCAAAGTCAATAGTTTTCAATACCTGTCCATTTGTGTATGATCCTCTTAATAAATAGAATGTTTGTCCATCTATTGGATCGGCCTTGATATTCATAAGACTTGCATCTTCAAAATTAATATTTGCTGTGATATCAGTCCATGTAAATCCCTCATCTAATGATCTATATATGCTTGCGGGAATGTCTCTGGTAATAAGCATCATATTCCCCGGACTGATTTTTGACTGGGCAACAGCAGAGATTTCAACATTTGTAACAGGAGATGTAGTCGTAAAAAACCATGTATTACCCTTATCTGTTGACTTGTAAATTCTATGCTTGATGGCTCCGTAAATGAAATTTGGATTTACAGGGTTCTGCCAATATATGGACCGAAAAGCTGTCGAGTCCATCATTGCTGGGACAATTTCAAACCAGTTCGAACCTCCGTCATTGCTTCTGCTAAGATTACCAAAAACAGTACCGATAAAAACAATATCAGGATTTGAATAATCTACAAAACATTTCATACCGTCACCGGTAACTTTATCCACCCATGAAGTTACACCCCTGTTTTTTGTGCTAAAACCACCGTTATCCTGTGCTCCGCCATAGAGAATGTCAGGATCAGTGGGATGGGACGCAACTGTATATAACTGAATAGAATTAATGCCATTGTTGAAATCCATAAAACTCTGTCCGCTATCGGTTGACTTATAAATTCCACCATCGCAGCCTACATAAACTATCGATGGATTTGATGGTGCAAATTGAATATTGTGAACATCCAAATGTAGATAACTATCTAATGCTGTCAATCCGCCTGAAGGACCATCAGGCTTTCTAACAAATGAAACGGAAGATCCATCAGTAGTTGTGCTTAATTCAACATTCCCGATAAAAACAATATCAGGGTTTGAAGGATTGACAGATATGCAAAGGTCATAATCACCCTGATCGAATGCATTCATTCCGTCATAACTTCCTGCAATATTAACACCTGGAGATATCTGAAACCATGATTCACCTCCGTTGGTCGATTTATAAGCGCAGGTACACATGCCTTCAGCCACAGGAAAGAAGTCATGAACCAGACAATAAAGTACAGAAGGATCTGACTGTGAGACATCAAACTGTAATCTACCCATCGAAGTGTATGGTGGAAGACCAGTATTACTCTGATTAAACGAGACACCTCCGTCATTGGAAATAAGAAAGCCCCCGGTCTGTTGTTTGTTTCCTGTTGCTGCATAAACAAGATTTGGGTTTGTAGGATTGAATGCTAGATCAAAAGCGCCTGTAATATCCACAACATGAGTCCAGCTTACGCCTGCATCCGAACTTCGCCATATTCCCTGATTCGGTGATGGGAACTGATAACTTGTTGCCAGAGCTGCCATTAATACATTCGGGTCGTGTGGTGACACTGCAATATCTGAAAAATGGGTTACCGAGCCCAGTTCAGACCCTATCTTCGTCCAATGCTCACCCGCATCAACTGACTTATAAAGCCCATCGCCGCTGTACATATTGTAAAATATATACCAGGCTGATTCACCAGTTCCCGCATAAATAATATCCGGATTGACTGGATCGATTGCAATAGAACCAAAAGTAAGAATATTCAAATCACTGCTTTTGTCAGTCCATGTTTGTCCGCCATCTATTGTTTTCCAAATACCTCCTGAAGCTGCGCCGATATAAACAATATCTGGATTTGATGGGTGTATAGCCAGTCCCCTGATTCTTCCACTTATATTGCCCCAGTGAGGAACTTCAGTCTCCGACATGTCAACTCCCACGGGACCAATGTTTGTCCATTGATCAGAAGTGTTTTTAGTTTCATTTTGAAGATTTGCCTTTGCAATTTCAATCGCTCTCTGTTGATCGATAAATTTTTTTGGAAAAACACCGGATTCATTCAGTCGCGGAAGGTAAAACCAATCAACCCTCCTGAAGAAATTGGTGTTTTTAATATCATCCGGCACATTGATCCATGGTGATTTTGACGGATATGCTTCATGTCTCTGACGGATTCCGAAATCGTAATAATCAAGTCTGTCTATCTGAGCAAAAATGTTCGGTTGTAACAGAAACAGGATTGATGTAAAGAATACTAGTAATATTTTCTTCATTTTTTTACTTATAAAAGTATTTATCTTACAATTATTAATCTGGATATCTGTTGTTCACGGCCTCCTTTGAAAACCAACTGATAGCTTCCGGGTTTCAACTGAGATATATCCATACTGGTTCTGAATTTAGTCCCATTGGTAATAAGAGTTTTTGATACCACTTCCTGTCCGTTTGCTGTTATTAGCGATAGGACATATTTATCTGCTGAAATTACCGGCAGCTCAATCCACAAAACATCAGAAGCAGGATTTGGCCATGTCTTGATGACAGCAGTATTGGAAATAGCATCATTTATTGAGGTAAAATCTTCCAAATCAAGTTCAAAAATGCCTCTGCCATAGGTGGCAACCCGCAACAGGCGGGTGTTGTCAAAACTAAATAAATCGAAATCAAGTACAGGAACGAATGGCATTCCATTGTTCATCCTTTCCCAATGTCCACCACTGTTGATCGTTTTGTACACACCAAAATCATTTCCAAGGTACATAACACCTGCATTGGCTTTATCGATAAAGATATCATTTACGGGTACTTTTGGCAAATCAGAACTGATGTCTGTCCAGGTGGTGCCAAGGTCGTTGGTTTTGATAACTACAGTACCTGAATAGGCGTTTTTGAGGAGGTAGAAGGTATTTCCATCGAAAGGATCGGCCTGCAAACGCATAAAATTACCTCCAGAAAGGTCACCAAGATTTCCGGTAATATCCTGCCAGCTGGTTCCTTCGTCGGAAGAGCACATGAGACTAAGTGCGCCATTTCTGGCAGCCACCATAATGTTGTTGGTGTTGATGGGTGATTGCGCCGCAGCATAGATCGCCGAACCGGCGATGGGTGAGTTTGTTGTATATTCCCATGTTAGACCTTTGTCGGAAGACTTATAAAGCTTTTGTTTCAAACAGCCATATATGATATCAGGATTTGTCGGATGCTGCCAGTACGGACATAAAAATGCGGAGGAATCATTGAGGGTAATGGGGTCTACCAATAAATCCCAACTTTGACCTCCATTGGCGCTTCTACCAAAATACCCGCCAATTGTGGCAAAGAAAATAATATCCGGGTTGGAGTAATCCATAAAACACTCGGTGCCGTCGCCAAGTAACTCAAGATCGAAGGGGCTTGCTCCCCGGTCTTGGGTCGAAATAAAGCCATTGTCCTGAGCACCGGAGTAAAGCACATCAGGGTTTGTATTGTGAGAAGCTACACGGTACAATTGAATGGAATAAATACCAGTGTTAACTGTGTGAAAGATTATTCCGGAATCGTTCGATTTAAACACTCCGCCATCGCAGCCAACATATATAACAGAAGGATATGAAGGTGCAAATCGGATAATGTGATGATCGAGATGTGTGTATGAATCGAAAGGATTGTTCCCGCCACCGGGTGCAGCCGGATTTCTGATGCTTGAAAAGGTTTCACCATCCGTTGATTTGCTAAATTCCACATTTCCTAGGAAAACATTGTCAGGGTTAGCAGGATTCACAGCAATACAAAGGTCATAAAACCCCTGGTCGCTGAAAGGGCAAAGGTTGATCCCATCCGAAATCGGAAACCAGGAAGCCCCACCGTTTACCGATTTAAACACATTCGTTGTCCTGGCTCCTGGGAGTGGCGCCTGATCGAAGATAACAGCGTATAAAACTGAAGGATTGGAGATTGAAACATCAAACTGAATTCTTCCAATATGATTGGTTGCAGGCAATCCGGTGTTACTTTGTGTAAAAGAAAGACCTCCGTCAGTTGATAAAAGGAAACCTGCCTGTGATTGCTCATTTCCACAAGCTGCAAAAACGATATTTTCATCGGAGGGATGAAAAGAAAGATCGTATATTCCTTCAATGGGTAAAATACATGTCCAGTGCTGGCCACCGTCGACGCTCCTCCAGATGCCTTCATTGGGTGTTGCCCCCTGATGGTTTTTGGCAATAGCAGCCATCATGATTTCCGGGTTATAAGGAGAAATAATCAGATCAGAGAAGTGGGTAACAGCGCCAAACTCAGCATTTACTTTTCCCCAATTATCACCTCCGTTTGTTGATTTATACATACCATCACCACTGTAGAATCTTTCTGTTAATATCCAGTGATATTCGCCTGTACCGGCAAAAATTACCTCGGGATTTGAAGGATCAATAGCGATGGCACCAAATGTTAAATGGTTTAAATCGCCGCTTTTATCTATCCAGCTTTGCCCGCCATCAGTCGTTTTCCAGATTCCTCCACTTGCAGATCCGGCATAAACAATATCTGGGTTTGTTGGATGCACAGCCAGACCTCTCACTCTTCCGCTCACAACACCCCAGTGTGGTACCATGCCATCGGCTGAGAAATCAATTCCCCTCGGTCCAAGGTTTGTCCATCGTGATAGGCTGTCAGTTTTGTGCGTTTGTGACAATATTTTTGCGTATTCAATGGCCTTTTGTTTCTCAATAAAAGCACTTGGGAAAATATCAAATTCATTCATTCTGGGCCTGTAGAACCACTCGAGCCTTTTGAATGAGTTCCTGTTTTTTATTTGGGCAGGAGTCTGATCCCATTTTGAAACCTGTTGTGAATTTACATCCGGTATCAGCATATATAAAAACAGCGTGAATGCTACGAATAGTAAATTTTTCATATTATCATTGTTTTAAATATTAATAATTATTACCATATAAAATGTTGAAAAATCGGGCTAACAACATATCTGGTACTATCGGGTCCGGCGATTCAATATCGCTGTTGAAATAGATGATTATCGTACAATTCTTATCATTGCTATGGTACATGGTGGATGTAAATCCCGGCATACCGCCATTATGTCCATAAAAACTCCCCTTTTTTGCCAGACATAAACCGTAGTCAAGTCCAGGGATAATATTCTGCATGGCAGTCAATCTGCGGTTTTGCAGCGAATCTGAAAGAAACCCGCCACCAACCAGTCTTTCCGAGTATTTCTGTAATTCGCGCGGAGTAGAATATACAGATCCGGCCGCCCATGCCCACGAAACATCTATATTCTCGGTCATATCCTCACCATCCACATACTCACCGCTATAATATCCCCTAGCATGAGATCCTGGCAAACCGGGCCCTGAGGTAAGAAAACCTGAATGAGTGAGGTTAAGGTGTTTCATAATCCGGTTCTCAATTTCTGCCTGAATGGTGTTGCCCGTCACTTTTTCGATAATCATCCCCAGTAAGATCGAGTTGGTGTTTGAATATTGCCAGCCTTTACCTGGCTGAAAAACAAAGTCATGAGAAAATCCTATTGCCACAAGTTCCTTCGGTTGCCATACCTTAAGCGGCGAAGCATATAAATTAGTCCAAAATGACTCATCATTCGTATAGTTGAAGATGCCGGTGGTCATATTGCAGAGCATCGTTAGGGTAATACTGTCAGACTTAGAATATTCTGGAAAATATTTTGACAGTTTATCACTCAATTTCAGTTTTCCCTCATCAACCAATTGCAACAGCACTGTACCCGTCATTGTCTTGGTATTACTTCCTATTCTGAAAGTGAAATTACCGTCCATAGGCAATTTATTCGTGATATCGCTGACTCCTGCTGTATAAAGCCAGTCAATACGTCGCTTATGGTCAACAACCAGGGCCACAATTCCCGGCACATGGGTGTTTTGAATGATGGAATCGGTTACCGATTTCATCTGGTCAAAGAGCGGTTGGTTGAGATCAGGAGTTGAATCCTTTTTACATGACATTCCGGCCAAAACCGTTGAAATAACAATTGGGGTTAGAAATCTCTTAAAATTTTTCATCGTGTTTATTATTCAATTATTAATAATCATTTCCATATAAAATGTTCGCATACCGGAGGAACAGGTTCA
>CAZVKW010000140.1:0-7092 GCA_964627945.1 uncultured Lentimicrobiaceae bacterium | reverse complement strand
TCCGGCAACACGATCGAAACGGGTGTCTCCTGTTACGGTGAACTGCTTTATTCCAATGGAAGTCAATAACTTAGCGGAAAATTCTTCCTGTACAAAGAAATGGTCTACTTGTCGTAAATGTTTTCTGAACCAGCCACCGTACCACTGAAAAAAATGTTGTCCCGGTCTGAACCGTGCTGAAATGAAATAAACCGGAACTTTTTTCTGTCGAAGAATATGGAGGTAGTTGAACCAAAATTCGTATTTGATGAAGAAAACAGCTTCGAAATTGAAAATCTGATTGATTCTTTTGGCGTTCCTGAGGGTATCTGCAGGAAGGTATGCAACGCAATCAGCGAAGGCATAATCTTTTCGGATTTCATAGCCGGAAGGAGAGAAAAAGGTGAGCAGAACAGCCAGATCAGGACGTTCTTTTTTCAGCGCTTCAATTACCGGACGACCTTGTTCAAATTCGCCCAGCGAAGCCGCATGAAACCATACCCAATGCTTTGATTTTCCTGATTTTTCACGAAGATGCGTGATAACATCTTTACGTCCATGATGCCATAAAGCTGCTTTTTCGTTGAAGAAAGAAGCAATGAAAGCCGCGAGGCTGTATGCATGAATCACGAAACTATAGAGAATCCGCATGGATACGGGCTTTAATTGTAGTAATATTTTTCCGGCGCACGTCCATAGGTCGGGATCATCCAGCGAACCTTGAATCCAAGGTAGGTATCATTAAATCTCTCGTTTCCGTTGAATTGCATTTTGATAAAGTCGTAGGTACGAAGATTTTTGGTGAATGCATGTACCATTTCAACGGAGGCACTGAAATTCAGAATCCGTGAATTGCTCATCAGCAGATAACCGAGTTCGCCATTCACAGCAAAACCACCGCGCATTTGGTCATAACCTTTGGCATAATCACCCATGATCTGCGGAGCTGTACCAAACTGCGATTCAATGCGGATACGGTGTTGCAGGTAACCAATTCCAGCCATCACCATCAGACCAGAATTCGGATTCGAATTCAAAACAGGAAAAATCTTTCCGACCTGTCCCTGAAAATGAAATCCGCGCTCAAACATTGCCAGACTGGTTACTGTTCCATTACCGTCGATAACTTCGCCTTCGCTGGTAGCCACCATGCTGAGAATGTCGGAACGGTTGCTGATCTGGTCACCGAAAATGAAGTCGCAGCCCGCTCCTAAAAGCCAGTTTTCATCGGTTTTATAATTCACTGCTCCACCGATGGTTGAATTGACACCGTAATATTCGTTGAGGTCGCCAAATGGAATCTGAAACGAATAAACAGCCTGAAACATGAAGGCCGAAATCGTTGAGTCTTTCACACTGCGCTGCGAAAATGCCGAGGTAAAACAGAAAACAATCAGCAGCGTAAAGATGGGTTTGAATATGCGCACGGTCTTCATTTTTTGCAAAGATATGGATTGATTCTATGTGATTTCGTTGTGGAGGTGCCTAGTATTGGCAAATTTTAACAAAGAAAATGAGTTTATCAGGTTTGAATGTACAACATGAACGAATCGGCAAGAACATTATTTCATACACGGAATCTGTTCACCTGTCAGACTCAGAAAAGATTTCATTGCACTCACCGTCAGACAGGAATGAACGGGCTGAATGGCCAGGATATCGCTTACTTTGATTTGCTTTATTTCCTTTTCGGGAAGATAAATAAGGCCATGTTCCTGCGAAACAGAGGTAAACCGGGCAGCTTCAATGGCTTCTGCGACTTCTGTTCCGTTAAATCTGAATACCTTGCCGAAGCAGTTTTCGCCTTCTGGCGTAGTCAGGAATTCTTTCGAGAAATGAACAGCTCCACCATGAATCACAACGCGGTCAGAATGAACAGCTACTACCGGACAGGCCATTATCACTGCGATATCTTCAGAATTGCAACTTCCCAGTTGTTCTTGCATCAGATCGTAGAAAACAAAATTTCCGGGCCGCCATTCGTCAGCCCCGATCAGATCAGAAACTATTGAGCATGAAGGAGTATCACCCCAGCTGATGATGAGATCGTTCCCGATTTTCTGTTTAATCTCCCTTAGTTGCGTAAGAGATTCATGAGCGATTCTTTCTATTTCCTGTTGATTTTGTGCATGATAGGTGTGACCGGCATGGGTGAGCAATCCTTTCAGTTCAAGGCGGGGCAGACTCCGTATCTTTTCAGCTAAAGCTTCAATTTTGGTGCTTTCCGAAACCGGAATACCTGTCCTGCCGGTTCCAACGTCAATTTTGATGAAGATACCAACCGCTGCGATAAGTTTTTCAGAAAGTCTTAATGCTGTTTCCGGGTCTTCTAAAAGCAGATTCAGTTGGATTCGTTTTGCATATTCGTTGATACGATCGATCTCCAGAAGATTTACAGGAAAGGCAATCGTGATATCTTCCCAGCCGTGAAGCACAAAATATCCAGCCATTTCAACCGACGAAACAGTGATCGCTTTCACGCCAGCTTGCCGGAACCATTCGCCGACAGTTCCACTCTGATGTGTTTTGAAATGCGGACGGAAAATGACGCCTTTATTGTCAGCTTTCATCTTCATATTCAGTATATTACGCCTGCATTTCGCTTCATCGATCAAAAGGGTAGGCCGTATGATATTGAGCATATGATTCAGGTTTTAATTCAATCATTCGGCAAAGCGGATCAAGGGGTGTCTGTGTTGCCCGAATATCCGTAATTTCGCGCCATGATAGATAATTCTGCTCAAAGCTATGAATATTTCAGACTGGCAAACGGCATACGTCTGATCCATCGCCGCACCAACACGCCTGTTGCGCATCTGGCATTGATGATCGATACCGGAACCCGCGACGAGCTACCGCATGAAAACGGCATGGCCCATCTGATTGAGCATATGATGTTTAAGGGCACCGAAAAACGCAAAGCCTATCATGTTCTGAGCCGTCTGGAGCATATCGGTGGTGATCTGAACGCCTTCACTACCAAGGAAGAAACCTGTATTCATGCTTCTTTCACGGCCGAAAATTATGGACGCGTGGCGGAATTGTTTGCCGATATCTTTTTTCATTCAGTGTATCCACAAAAAGAATTGGAAAAGGAAAAGGATGTGATCCTCGACGAAATCAAATCGTATAAGGACAATCCGGGAGAAGAGATTTTTGATGAATTCGAGAATCTGATCTTTCAAGGTCATCCGATCGGACAAAACATCCTCGGAACGGAAGAAAACCTGCTTCGTTTTGGTCGGGAGGATATTTTTCAGTTCATCCGTGAAAATTATGACACGACTAAGATGGTAATATCATCTGTGGGAAATATTTCCTTTGCAAAACTGACCGCATTGATAATCAATAATTTTGATTCAGAGATTTTGCCAAAGGTAGCTTTCAGACGAGATCCATTTACTTCATATCAGGTTTCGAATCACTCCGAAATCCGCAGTAATTACCTCAGTCACTGTATGATCGGTAATGTGGCCTGCAGCCGCCGTGATCCGCTCAAACCAGCCCTTGTTTTACTCAACAATCTACTAGGCGGACAAGGAATGAATTCGAGATTGAACCTGAACATTCGCGAGAAATACGGCTTTACCTATACCATCGAATCTAATTTTACTTCTTATTCCGATACCGGGATTTTTTCAGTTTATTTCGGAACCGATCCGCGTTCCGTTGAACGTACCATGGAACTGGTTTTCAAAGAGTTGGAGAAGCTTCGAACGAATCGTCTGGGAGATTTGCAGTTGCATCGCGCCAAGACACAAATTCTTGGACAACTTGCAATCAGTCTGGAATCGGGCATGAATGAAGCCTTGTCCATGGCCCGCGGACATCTTCTGCGCGAAAGAGTCGATACAGCCGAAGAATCAGCGCGTAAAATCAATGCACTCACAGCGGATCAGTTGCTCGAAGTTGCCAGGCAGACTTTCGACCGCGATCGTTTATCAGTGCTCTTATACGTAGGAGGTGAAAATGATTAATAAATTGATTATCAGGATATTGATTTTGGAAATGCTTCTAATTTCTTCTGCGGCTGTCTTTTCTCAAGAGAAACCTGAAGTGGCAGAGTTTTCGAAAGAGAAGGTCATTGCGAAAACAAAAGATTCGCTTGTCGTGGTTCCTGTTACTCCAACAGCTGAGACCTCGTTTCTTAAACCTTACTCCATCGAATTGACCTATGTCGGAGCCTATTATCAAAGCGCCCGGTTGGTGATCACGCTTACCAACCGCTCCGGAAAATTTATTGACCATTTCTGGTTGCAGGCATCTCTTCTGGATAAACGTAAAAGTTTCCTATACCGCGGTGAACCATTGCTTTTTACCAAAGTGAAAGAAGGAAAATCTGTCAGTGCAGAATTACTTTGCGAAAGCATCAATACCGAAGATATTGGTTATGTGGTGCTGAGCCCGATGTTACTCGAAGTGGATGATGAAGAGCAAGTATTTGATATTGATAAGGTTGAAATCATGCCCGACAAGGAACATGGCATTCTCGTAGTTTTTGAATCACGTGTGCCATGAACCCGCACGAACTTGAAGATTATCTTGAACAGCATTCCACACCACCGGGTGAGGTGCAACAGGAACTGATCCGAACCACACATCTGAAGACGATGCTCCCGCGCATGCTTTCCGGACCTGTTCAGGGACGTTTTCTTGAAATTCTGAGCAAATTGATTCGTCCGGAGAGAATACTGGAAATTGGGACTTTCACAGGCTATTCGGCCATTTCGCTGGCGCAGGGACTGGCACCCGGTGGTTTGCTTTATACCATCGAAAAGAACGAAGAATATGAAGATATTATTCGTGATTTTATCCGGAAGGCTGGTTGCGAACACAATATCCGGCTTCTGATGGGGAATGCAGTTGATATTATTCCCGGGCTCAATGAAACCTTCGATCTGATATTTATCGATGCGGCCAAAGATGCTTATCCTGAATATTATGATCTGGTGATTGATAAACTCCGCACTGGCGGTATTCTATTGGCCGACAATGTGTTATGGAGTGGAAAAGTACTTAATAAAAATGCAAATGATTCAGAAACCATGGCCATCCGTATATTCAACAAGATGGTTGCTGCTGATAATCGTGTTGAACAGGTATTGCTACCTCTCCGTGACGGTTTAATGGTAGTTAGGAAAATCTGATCTCCCAACTTCCAACTTCCGTCAACGGTCTTCTGTCTTATGACTTCCTTCTTCGGTCTTCCGTCTCCCTAATTCGTCTTAAACTTAAACCTGAGTTCTTTCAGTTCTTCGCTGGCTTTGGTGATTTTTATCTTGAGATTTTTCTTGTAATTAATCACTTTCTGCATCATAGCTTCGTCACCGGTTGCCATCATCTGAGCGGCAAGAATACCCGCGTTGAGGGCACCGTTCACAGCTACTGTGGCAACAGGAACTCCGGGAGGCATCTGAACAATGGCAAGCAAAGCGTCGAGGCCTTCAAAACCTGACTTAATCGGGACTCCAATCACCGGAATAGGTGTGAGTGAGGCAATTACACCAGGAAGATGAGCAGCCATTCCGGCTCCGGCTATAATCACTTTAATGCCTCTTTCATGGGCATTTGTGGCAAATTCTTCAACCAGTTCGGGCGTGCGGTGAGCACTGAAAGCGTGCATCTCGAAAGGAATTTCCATCTCATTGAAAAAGGAAGCCGCTTTCTCCATAACGCCCAGGTCGGAGGTGCTTCCCATGATAATACTTACTACGGCTTGCATGTACAATATTTTAGTTTCTACAAAAATAGGGAGAAAGTTTTGAATTGTTTATTCATTCCTTACATTTGTAAGGTTATTCCGGGTGGGATAATAATAATCGGAAAAATTATGAGCCGCATTAAAGTACACGACAAAGAATTTGAACTATATATTCCTCAGGATCAGATTGAAAGATCAATTCACAAAGTTGCCGATGAAATCAACCGCGATTATGCCGGGAAAAACCCGCTTTTTCTTGTGGTGCTAAACGGAGCCTTTATGTTTGCTGCCGAACTGTTTAAGAACATCGAAATTGAGTGTGAGATCTCATTTGTGAAACTTTCGTCTTATGCCGGAACTTCCACGACCAATGTGGTTCGTGAGCTGATTGGTCTCGATCACTCGATCCATGGACGCAATATTGTGATGGTCGAAGATATTATCGACACAGGTCTTACCATGAAATTCACCATCGAGAAGATGATGAAACTCGAGGCCAATGAGGTAAAGATCGCGACTATGTTATTTAAACCCAATGCTTTCCAGTTCGATTATCCGATTGATTATATCGGTCTGGAAATCCCGAACGATTTCATTATCGGTTATGGCCTCGATTACAACGAACATGCCCGTAATCTGCCTGATATATACAGGATTGTTCAATAAATTCTCTTAACAACCAACCTACTTATGCTTAACATCGCCCTTTTTGGACCTCCCGGTGCCGGTAAAGGTACCCAGTCGAAGCTTCTGCTCGAAAAGTATAACCTTACATATATTTCCACCGGGGATATGTTGCGTGAGGAAATCGGTAGTCAGTCGGAACTTGGCCTCGAAGCCAAGGCCATTATTGACAAGGGCGGATTGGTATCTGACGAAATCATCGTTCAGATTATTGAGAAAAAGGTTACGATGAACCTGAATTCGAACGGGATTCTGTTCGACGGTTTTCCACGTACTGTTGTTCAGGCCTATATCCTTGAAGGTTTGTTGCTCAAGATGAACACCAAACTCACCTGTATGCTGAGTCTCGAAGTGCCCGAGCATCTGCTGCTTGATCGTATGCTCGAACGTGGCAAAACCAGTGGACGTGCCGACGACAATATCGATGTGATCAAGGTTCGGATGCAGGAGTATGAAGACAAAACCAAGCCGGTAATCAATTTCTACAAGGAAAAAGAAAAATATTTCCCGGTGAACGGAGTTGGCTCTGTGGATGATATTTTTGCCAATCTCTGCGATACAATCGATAAAAATCACAAACAGGATTTCTTCAATGTGGTGCTTCTCGGCAAACCCGGAAGTGGCAAAGGAACGCAGGGAGAGATTCTGGCCCGAAAATACAATTTGGTCTATATCAGTACAGGTAAGCTGTTGCGGAAGGAAATCAAAGCCGACACTGAGATCGGACG
>CAZVKW010000139.1:0-7124 GCA_964627945.1 uncultured Lentimicrobiaceae bacterium | reverse complement strand
TCGAATAAAGAACTTATTGAGCATATCAAAAGAGTAGGCAAAGATTTTTACATCAGAAGCGAATAGAAGGTATTTCTTACGATAGCGTAAAATTGCCGCCAGCCGATTACTTTCGCGGCCAACCCGAAAAGATCAGCATGTTTTTCGATCAAAGCATCATCACACCACGCCAGCGCACGAAAACCGACGAAGCTACACCAGAGCCAGTTTAATGTTGCAGGCTCTGAAAACGATAACGGACGGATTACGCCTCTCTAACTCCCTAGGTTTCGGGACACGTTAACGACTTGTATAGAGCGGTTCATTCAAATGCTGAGCAATTTTATTCCCAATGGTCATCAAGTTATTCTCGTAATAGGTGTGCGTAGCCAAATAACCTCTTTTCAACAAGCCTACTCAAGTACCAGACTTTGCTAACTCGACTCCTCAAGAGCTTACTAATCAGAAAACCACCTTGCGACTTGCTAATGCTTCAAACACGACTCCATGCATAAATGATTTTCACCCTCTGTAAAAAATCACCCGCCTTTTGCTTTCTGAAAGTTAAATTGTATTTTTATTTTTTTTAAACAAATTACCACGGGCACGCACTGCATAAGCAAAGCATATACGGCACAAACCAAAAAGCAGGGGGGTTCCTTGCATCAGTAAACAAAAAATTGTATATTTGAAATGCAGTTTTTCAAATGGAGTTTGGTGGTAATTAAACACTGTCCTTTTCTAGCCACGGAATGTAATAGACAATGCAAAAATGATGAAAATGAAACCTTCACGGTTGTAATAAACCAATTGAATGAAAGAAAACGAGAAGCCCAATATGAAACTTTATCGCAAAAAAGCAGAAGAGAAGCTAATAAAAGATACTGAACGGTTTGGTAATTTGGTGCAAACCGAAGCCGACATGCTCAAACTGATTCACGAATTGCAAGTACATCAGATTGAGTTGGAATTGCAAAATGAAGAACTCGCAAATGCAAAGCTTGCTTTACAACAAAGCGAGACAAACTACCACCAACTTGCAGAAAGCTCTTCTACTATTGTTTATCGTTTGTTATTGAAGCCCGAAGTGAAATTTGATTATGTGAGCCCGTCTGTAACGACTATTACGGGATATTCACCCGAAGATCACTATAATGATCCGCAACTGGGGTTCAAACTGGTCCATCCTGATGATAGGATTTTGCTTGAAGATACAACCAAATACAACAATGGTGAAGCCCTCGAATTGCGTTGGATACGAAAAGATGGTCAGGTAATCTGGACCGAGCAGCATAATGTTTTACTATTTAATGAAAATAACGAGCCATATGCGCTTGAGGGCTATGCCACAGATATTACCGATCGTAAAAATAAAGAATTGGGGCTACTTAAAGAAGTTGAAAGGAATTCGTTATTACTCGATTTATTTGCCAAAGCTCCGACGCTAACCGAAAATGAACTCTACAACAGGACACTGGATATAGCTGTATCAATTACTGATAGTAAAATAGGTTTTTTTCACCAGGTAAGTGACAACCAGCAGGAGATCATCCTTACAACATGGAATGATGAAGCAAAGAAAGACTGTAACACTGTTTATGATAACCATTACCCCATTGATAAAGCAGGAAACTGGGCCGATTGCATTAGGCATAAGAAAGCAATTATTTATAATGATTTTCAGTTCTCCCCAAATAAAAAGGGATTACCCGAAGGCCATGCTTCTGTCAGTCGGTTCCTGAGTATTCCAGTCTTACAAGACGATAAAGTCAGGTTAATATTTGGAGTAGGTAATAAATCATCTAACTATACAAATTCGGATATTGTTCAAATACAAGGTATTGCCAACGAATTGTATAAAATATTGGAAAAGCGCAAGGTTGAGCAAACTTTGCGGGAAAGTGAAGAACGTTGGCAATTTGCAATTGAAGGGAGCAACGATGGTATCTGGGACTGGAATTTGCTCAACAACGAAGTCTTTTATTCCAATCGCTGGAAAGAGATAATCAGCTATCAACCTGACGAGATTCAGGGACAGATTGGTGAATGGAAAGAACGAGTGCATCCGGAGGACTTCTCGATGGTGATGGAAACCCTACAGCGGCATTTATATGGTGAAACACATCAATACATAACAGAGCACCGTATCCGTTGCAAAGATGGTTCATGGAAATGGATAATGGACCGTGGCAGAATATTAAAATTTACTAATGAAGGAAAACCTGCCCGCATGGTTGGTACGCATACTGATATCACAGAACGCAAGAAAGCAGAGGAAAATATCCGCGAATCGGAAGAAAAATTCAGAGTTGTAGCTGATAATGCGTACAATTGGGAA
This sequence comes from uncultured Lentimicrobiaceae bacterium, assembly GCA_964627945.1. Taxonomy (GTDB): domain Bacteria; phylum Bacteroidota; class Bacteroidia; order Bacteroidales; family F082; genus CAJBPB01. Next base: position 4,807 of record CAZVKW010000139.1, on the reverse strand, counting down.
TTCTGGGAAGGGACAGATGGCCGCTGGATTCATCACTCTCCGTCATGTAAGAGAATTACAGGTTACTCGCCTGATGAATTTATTATCGACTATGATTTACTTCAAAAAATAATTCATCCGGATGACAGGATTGCTTTTTTTGATCATCATAAGCAAACACAAAAAGATAAGGAGCCTGGGCAACATTATTTCAGAATTATTACCAAAGAAGGTACACTTCGTCATATTGAGCATGTCTGTCAGCCGGTTTATAATAATGAAAATGTTTTTATAGGCATCAGAGGAACAAATATCGATATCACAGAGCGCAAACTTGCGGAGGATAAATTGAAGGAGAGCGAAAATCAGTACCGGAATTTAGCGAACTCAGGTTCAGCGCTAATATGGACATCTGGTACGGATAAACTTTGTAATTATTTTAATGAAACATGGCTGAACTTTACAGGCCGGACAATTGAACAGGAAATGGGCAATGGCTGGGCAGAAGGGGTTCATCCCGATGATTTCGATAGATGCCTTGAGACATATCTGTCAGCATTTGACAAACAGCTGCCATTTGAAATGGAATACCGTTTGCGCCATTCAAGTGGTGAATACTCCTGGATATTGGATTTGGGTACTCCAAATTTTAACAGCACAGGGGAATTTGTCGGATATATCGGACATTGCTTCGACATTTCGGAACGCAAAAAAACTGAATTGGCATTACACGAAAGCGAAGAAAAATACCGAAGTATTTTTGAAAGTGTGCAGGAAGTTTACTTTGAGGCCTCAATGGATGGAACGCTCCTTGAAGTTAGTCCCTCTATTGAGAAAATTACCAAAGGACATTTCAGCCGAAATGAAATGATTGGTCAATCATTTGCTGGGATTTATGCAAATCCTGATGAGCGTGATATCTATTTCTCAAAATTATTTGATAAGAAAAGAGTCAACGATTATGAATTGAAGCTTCGAAACAAAGATGGCTCAATAATTCCTTGTGCTATTTCTTCAATACTTTCGTTTGATGCTAGCGGTAATCCGCTAAAAATAACCGGAATTCTGCGTGATATCACCGAACGTAAAAATGCAGAAATTGCGCTGAATGAAACGCTAAGTAAGTTATATGAAACTAACTTGCACCTCGAAAAACGAGTGGAAGAACGAACGCTGGAATTGCTAAAGCTTTCAAACCTTCAGCAGGCAATTCTGCGCCATGCAGGATTGGCCATAATTTCAACTTCAGCCGATGGATTGATCGAACTGTTTAACGATGCAGCCGAAGAAATGCTGGGTTATAAAGCCAGTGAAGTCATTGGTATTTGCACACCTATTCTGTTCCACGATCTGAACGAACTTGAAAATCACGCCAGTGAACTGACACTTGAAACAGGGGAAATAATTCCTTCTGATTTTGGTTTGTTCCAAAACATACTAAAAAGATCATTAAATCAAACCGGGGAGTGGACTTATATTCATAAAGGTGGAGATAAATTCCCAGTAAAACTTACCATATCCACTGTTAAAGATTCCGAAGGTCACTTACTTGGATACATCGGTATAGCTATGGATATTACCAATGAAAAATTAGCCATATCAGCCTTGAGCGAAAGTGAAGAACGTTTCCATAATATGTTCTGGGATCATTCAGCAGTAATGTTACTTATAGATCCTGATACCAGCGAAATTCTTGAGGCAAACATAGCGGCTGAAGAGTTCTATGGTTTAGCTTTCAATAACGGTCCAAAACTTTTGATATCCGATCTCAATACTTTATCACCTGATCAGGTAAAAGAGGAAGTGGAGAATGCAATTTCGCAAATCCGTAACTATTTTGTTTTCCCACACAAACTTGCTACGGGTGAAATCAGGACAGTTGAGGTTCATTCTTCACCCATTGATGTCAAAGGAGCTAAAGTTTTGTTCTCAATAATACACGACATTACAGAGCGCAAAGAGATGGAAGTTGCACTAAAAATGCAAAGTGCCGCTTTTGAATCGTTTGCACTTACTATTATTATAACCAATATAGAAGGACGAATTCAATGGGTTAATTCAGCCTTTACCCAACTTACCGGATATTCTGTTGATGAGGTCATCGGAAAAATGCCTGGTGAGCTTCTAAAATCAGGGATGCAGGATAAGAATTTTTATAAAGATTTCTGGGATACGATACTAAACAAAAAAGTTTGGAAAGGTGAACTGATTAATCAGAAGAAAAACGGAAGTCTTTATTATGAAGAGGAGACCATCACGCCTGTTTTGGATTCAAATGGCAATATTTCCAACTTTATAGCCATCAAAATAGATATTACTGAACGCAAAAAACTTTATCAGGATCTTGCTAACGAAAAACGGAGGTTGGCAGATATTATCAAAGGAACCAATGCAGGTACCTGGGAATGGAATATACAAACCGGAGAGACCATATTTAACGAACATTGGGCCGAAATGCTGGGATATACCCTGGATGAAATCTCGCCGGTAAGCATTGATACCTGGATGAATTTTGCACATCCCGATGATCTAATACAATCCGGCGAACTACTTGAGAAACACTTTACAGGACAATCGGACTATTATTCGTTTGAATCGCGGATGAAACATAAAAACGGAGAATGGATATGGGTTTGGGACAGAGGAAGAGTTCATGAATGGGACTTTGAAGGCAAGCCTCACTTGATGTCGGGTACACATATGGATATTACCGAACGTAAAAATGCCGAGGCAGAATTGCAATGGAATAAATCGTTTTTGGAATTAATGTCAAACTCATCGCCTTTGGGATTTTTGGTAGTTGATAACCGCAGCGACGATATTTTGTATTTTAACCATCGTTTCTGTAAAATATGGGAAATCCAGCATATCGAAGAACAAATGAAACGCGGCGAACTAAAAAACAACGACATTATACCGCATTGCTTGCCTGTGCTGGCCGATATACCAGCTTTTGCCGAATCATGTAAACCACTGCAGTTTGAAGAAAACCGAATTGTACTTGAAGATGAAATTGCTTTTACTGAAAACCGTACTATTCGTCGTTTCACTACGCAGATAAGAGGCGAAAATGACGAGTATTACGGAAGATTTTACATTTTTGAAGATATCAGCGAACGCAAGCTTGCAGAAATTGAAATCAGGAAAGCAAAAAACGAAGCCGAGAAAGCCAACTATGCGAAAAGCGAATTCCTTTCGCGAATGAGCCACGAGTTACGCACACCCATGAATTCGATACTGGGTTTTGCACAATTGCTTGAAATGAGTGAACTGAATTCGAAACAAAAGAAAGGCATAACCCATATTTTGAATAACGGGAAACACCTGCTTGACCTAATAAATGAAGTATTGGATGTTTCAGGAATTGAAGACGGAAGACAAATTCTGACTCCAGAACCCTTGAAATTAACTGGCATTATCAATGAAGTAATCGACAGTATTCATGTTGCTGCTGGTAAAAGAAAAGTATCCGTTGAATATATTGATTCGCCTGACGGCAGTCTTTTGGTTTTTGCCGACAAGCGCCGGATGAAGCAGGTTTTGATAAACCTGCTCAGTAATGCCATAAAATACAATAAAGAAGGTGGTTCGGTAATTATTGAATCAAGACTGCAACCTGGCAATGTATCAGGTAATCCCCTGATCAGAATTTCAATCAGTGACACGGGCATTGGAATTAAACCCGAAGATATCAGCAAACTCTTTCAAGCTTTCGAACGCATTGGAGCAGAAAAAACCAATGTTGAAGGTACAGGTCTTGGCCTGATGGTAGTAAAAAAACTCACTGAAGCTATGGGTGGCACTGTTGGGGTTGAAAGTGAGAGTAATAATGGCAGCACCTTTTGGATTGAGCTCCCACTAGCTGAAAATAATCACCCAGAAAGCAGAATAGCTAATGGTGGCTTAGCTCCGGAATTGATTGTCGCCAAGCATTCAGGAACTATTTTGTACATCGAAGATAACTTGTCGAGCATCGAACTAGTAGAAGTAATCATGGGCGAATATCGTCCCGAGCTTCGCCTTGTAACTTCGATATATGGTAAGGAAACTGTCAAATTGGCAATAAAACACAATCCATTTTTAATACTTCTCGATCTCGATTTACCTGACATTAAGGGCATTGAAATATTGGAAAAGTTATTAGCCGAACCATCCACAAAAGAAATACCTGTTGTTATAGTAAGCGCGGATGCCATGCCTTTTCAAATTGAAAAACTAATGAAAGCCGGTGCTGCGAATTATTTGACAAAGCCATTGAATGTAGTTGAATTTATGAAATCCATTGATTTGTATATTAAATAGTATGTTTTATACCAATCAAAAAAGACTAATCATAATTGGATGATCTTTAATAACTGCAAGAATCTTGGTTTGACGATATGCAATCAAACATAGATATTTTGGCGAGTCTGCTGGAATAGTCAAATTACATTTACTTTCAATCCACCACTGACCCGAAGATTGTTATAAGCCTGTTCAAACCACTAGATGCCGCGCGAACAATATCACCGAATCTACTTTGTCGCACGTTGGAACAGTTTGATTTAGGTTTACAAATAACCAGCCTCCCTTTCGTCGCCATGAACAAATTGGCTTCACAGCCGAAGAAATCTCGTAACTCCTTATACAATTCAGAATAGGTACTCCATTTTAGTGAGTATGCATCCTGAAACTTCTGGATATGTACTCCATTTTAGTGAGTATGTATCCTGAAACTTCCGGATAGGTAGTCCATTTTAGTGAGTATGCATCCTGAAACTTCCGGATAGGTAGTCCATTTTAGTGAGTATGCATCCTGAAACTTCTGGATATGTACTCCATTTTAGTG
>CAZVKW010000138.1:1401-7139 GCA_964627945.1 uncultured Lentimicrobiaceae bacterium | reverse complement strand
AAAAAAAAGCTGCCCGGAGAACCGGACAGCCTTTCGCATTATCAATACTAAACAATTATACGAGTCCTTGTGCGAGCATGGCATCGGCAACTTTTACGAAACCACCGATATTGGCGCCATTCACATAATTAATAAATCCGTCAGCCTGTGTACCGTATTTAACGCAGGTGTTGTGGATATCAACCATGATCTGGTGTAAACGGGCATCAACTTCTTCGCGTGTCCATGACAAACGGAGTGAGTTTTGGCTCATTTCGAGACCTGAAGTGGCAACACCACCGGCATTGGCAGCTTTACCAGGACCATAGAGGATTTTGCTGTTGATATATACATCCACTGCTTCAGGAGTTGAAGGCATATTGGCACCTTCAGAAACAACGAAACAACCATTGGCAACCAACAATTTTGCTTCTTCTTCATTGATTTCATTCTGGGTAGCGCAAGGCATTGCAACATCGCATTTAACACCCCATGGGCGTTCGCCTTCAACAAATGAACCACCGAATTTATCAACGTATTCAGCAATACGACCGCGTTTTACATTTTTCAATTGCATAACCCAAGCAAGTTTTGCTGCGTCGATACCAGCTGGATCATAGATATATCCGCTTGAATCGCTGAGGGTTACAACTTTACCACCTAATTGGGTAACTTTTTCAGTTGCATACTGAGCAACGTTACCTGAACCGGAAATAGCAACGATTTTGCCTTTGAAGCTCTGACCACGGGTCTTCAACATTTCTTCAGCAAAATAAGTAGCACCATAACCTGTAGCTTCCGGACGAATCAATGATCCACCCCATTCGATGCCTTTACCAGTCAGAACGCCGGTAAACTCATTGCGGAGGCGTTTATATTGTCCGAACATGAAACCAATTTCACGGCCACCAACTCCGATGTCACCAGCAGGAACGTCGGTATTTGGTCCGATATGACGGAACAGTTCGCTCATGAAGCTCTGGCAGAAACGCATCACTTCATTGTCTGATTTGCCTTTAGGATCGAAATCGGTACCACCTTTACCACCGCCCATAGGCAATGTTGTGAGTGAATTTTTCAAAACCTGTTCAAAAGCAAGGAATTTCAAAATACCAAGGTTTACGGTAGGGTGAAAACGCAATCCGCCTTTGTAAGGTCCGATGGCGCTGTTCATTTCGATACGATATCCTTTGTTGATCTGAACTTCGCCTTTGTCGTCCAACCATGGAACACGGAACAAAATAACTCTTTCAGGTTCAACCATACGTTCCAGAATCTTAGCTTCGCTGTAATGCGGATGTTCTTCAATGTAAGGAAGCAGGGAACCAACTACTTCATGCACTGCCTGATGAAATTCGATTTCACTTGGGTTTTTGGCAATCACTTTTGCCATAAAATCATTCAGTTTTTTCTCATTTACGTTTGCCATAAGTTTAATTTTTTGTGTTTTAAATGTTGAAATTTTTTTAACACTCAAACCTAAGAAGAAAGGCAATCCGAATCGTAAATGCCTCCCGAGATTGGGCAGAATGCGTAGAGGTTTCAGTAAAACACGCAGACGATTGCAGGAAGAGATGCGGGAATTCTGCCTTCTGCTGAAAGATGGAAAAAAAGAAACTGTGCCGAATTTTCAGCAAGCAATGAGATTCATCAATATCTTTGTCAAAACCAGAAAATCATCTGAAAATTCTTTTCAAAAACGCAAGAATATCCATGAAAAAAACTTCATTTCTACTCGTTTTCCTGTTTCCCCTGATTCTCAATGCCCAGAGCTATACTTCCTATTTCACGGGTAATGCTACTGACAGTATTGCGCTGCCGGAAAGCGGGATTTGCATGATGGGCGGCGCCACCGAAAATGACAGTGCCATGGTCTGGTTTCTGAAACGATGCAAGGGAGGCGATGTCCTTGTATTAAGGGCTTCCGGCTCTGATGGTTACAATGATTATCTGTATTCCGACCTCGGAATATCTGTGAACTCAGTCGAGTCGATCGTCTTTAATCAGGCTTCTGCTGCCAGTGAACCGTATATTCATCAGAAAATCAGACAGGCGGAAGCCATCTGGTTTGCCGGCGGTGATCAGTGGGATTATGTCTCTTACTGGCGAAACACTGCGATTGACAGTCTGATCAACGATGCGATCAAAAACCGCAATATCGTCATTGGCGGAACGAGTGCCGGAATGGCAATTCTGGGAAGCGCCTATTTTACGGCTAAAAACGGTACTGTAACATCATCCGAAGCACTATCGAATCCATATAATACGAAGGTTCAGGTGGATACAAACGCTTTCATCGTGCTTCCCCGGCTGAAAAATATCATTACCGATACGCATTACGACAACCCAAGCCGGAAAGGGCGGCATATTGCTTTCCTGGCCCGGATTATGACCGATTATGGTATCGAAGCTAAAGGAATTGCCTGTGAGGAATACACTGCCGTTTGCATTACACCCGAAGGAATCGCCTCGGTATATGGCTCTTACCCTTCACGTCAGGACAAGGCATATTTCATTCAGGCGAATTGCGAAGAAGACCCGCGTTTCCCCGAAAACTGTTCTTCGGGCGAAGCACTCACCTGGAACCGGAATCAACAGGCTTTGAAAGTTTTTGCTGTTTACGGCACAAAAACCGGAGCGAATTATCTGGATCTCAACGACTGGCAGACCGGTTCGGCCGGAAGCTGGGAAAACTGGTATGTGAACAATGGTATCCTGACTACAATAACCAGCCTTGCGATTAATTGTTCAGGATTGTCAGTTAGTGAAAATCCTCACGAAAATGGGATAGGCTTGTTTCCAAACCCTGCAAATGATAGAATTCAATTAACAGGTACACATCCTGAAATTAGGCAGGTTGAGATTTTTACTTTGAGCGGTGAATATGTCAGTAAGGCTGTGTTTAATAATTCACTGAAACCGGAAATGGATATCCGGATGCTTCGGAACGGGATGTATTTTATGAAGGTTCAGTATCGTAACCAGCAGACCGAAGTCCTGAAATTCATCAAAAGCGGGAATTGATTTCCTGCTTCTCAGTAAATATCCACCATATTGCTCTTGATGGCGAACTTCACCATATCAACCGTGGTTTTGAGGTTGATTTTCCGCATGATATTGTTCTTATGCGATTCAACCGTGCGCACACTGATAAAAAGCCGGTCGGCAATTTCCTTGTTTGTATAACTTCGGGCAAATAGTTTCAATACTTCCAGTTCGCGTGTCGAGAGGGTCTTTTCATGTTCGTGGCGTGCCTCGGAAGCCTCGTCGGTTTCGTTCAGGTATTTGCGCAGAATCAGGTTGGTGATGGTCTTGGCATAGAAGTCATACCCATTGCGCAGGGTATAAATGGCTTCGACCATCTCATCGCGGTTGGTATCGCTTGTAAGATGACCTCTGGCACCGGCGCGGATCATTTTCACGATCAGATTCTCGATCTTATACATCGATAAAATCAGCACCTGAATCTTTGGATGCTTCTTGCAAAGCAGGCTGATCTGTTCCACATCTTCCGGATCGGGTTTGTATAAAACCACAATGACTACATTGGCCCATTCGTGATACAGTTTCTGAATCAGATCGGGAATAGCGCGTGAACTATGGACAATCTGAATATCAATCACATCCGAAAGCAAACTCTGGATTCCGTCACACATGATCGGATGTTCATCAACAATAGCAAGCTTAATTTTGTCCATAAGGGTCAACGACTATTTTTCGCCAGACAAACGTACGAAAATCGCCTGAGGTGGCAATGTTTTCGCCCCCGAAATATTGGAAATTTCCGCTTGTCGGCAAAGGCAAATTCTTACCTTTGTTAGCATTGAAAAAGCGTTCATAATGACACAGGCAAACGATCCGATCAACAGGTATGAGCAGCTCAGGGCAGAGAACCTCGAGCGTCTGAAAGAGCTCTCGACCCTGAACCGTACCACCCAGATCATCCGTGAAAACAAATCGATTGAGGAAACTCTGAAACATATTTCGATGATCCTGCCTGATGGCTGGCAATATCCTGCTTTCACCGGCGCCCGGATCATGTATGATGATGATTACTATTTTTCGCCCAATTTTGGTGTTTCGCCCTGGATGCAGAAACAGGAATTTGAAACCATCGACGGGAAACACGGCTGGATCGAGATCAATTATACCAAGGAGTTTCCCGAATGCGACGAAGGTCCCTTTCTGGAAGAAGAACGCGATCTGTTGCTCAACCTGTCGAACCTCATCAATGGCTATCTGAATGGTCTGAAAGGTTTGAAATTCATTGGCTCCAGAGCACCTAAACGTGTTCAAACCGAAGCTGCTGATCAGGCGCAGACACCACGCTACAGCCGCAAGCTGCTACAGACCTTCCTCAACAAAAACAATTCAGACCGCGACGTTTACCACGATCTGATGACCTTCAAAGTGAAGGAGATCCTGCTGATATCCAATCTCTACGATGCCTATATCATCGAACGTGAAGGCCGTTTCTCGGAACATGTGCTGGGCCATTACCACCAGATGAACCTCACCTCGGTGCCTCGTATCACAGGTGTCACGACCGCTTCCGAAGCTTTCGACGCCCTCCGTTCACGCCATTTCGACCTCATCATCTTCATGCTGAGTGTCGACAAGAAAACGCCTGCCGAACTGAGCCGCAGAATCAAAAAAGAGTTTCCCTATATCCCCATTTTCTTCCTGCTCAACAACAATACCGAGATCGCCTATTTCAACAACCACGGCCATTCTGACTATGCCATCGACCGGATCTTCAGCTGGAACGGCGACTCGAATGTGTTTTTCTCGATGATCAAGATGGTGGAAGACCGCATCAATGTGGTTAACGACACCAAAGTTGGACTTGTGCGGGTGATACTGCTTGTGGAAGATTCGCCCAAATATTATTCGCGCTATCTGCCGATCCTCTATAAAATCGTGATGGAGCAAACACGCCGGATCATCGATGATGTGAGCACCGATGAACTCTATCGCGTGCTCAGGATGCGGGCCCGACCGAAGATTCTGCTGGCCAGCACCTATGAAGAAGCCTGTCATATCCTGCAGGAATACCGCGAGTTTATGCTCTGTCTGATCACCGATGTGAAGTTTGACCGCGAATACAAACCCGACGAAAATGCCGGTGAGAGTCTGGTGGAGTTTGCCAAGAAACTCATCCCCGAACTGCCTACCATCATCCAGTCGTCAGATCCTGCCAATGTGAGCATCGCGTATCGTTTCAAATCGACTTTCATCGATAAAAACAGCGAAACCCTCTCGCAGGACTTCCAGAGTTTCATCACCCACTACCTCGGCTTCGGGAATTTCATCTACCGCGACCGCTTCGGGAAACAAATTGCCCAGGCCAACACCCTCAAGGAGTTCGAGGCCCAGCTACGTACCATTCCTGCCGAATCGCTGCTCTATCACGCACGCCGCAACCACTTCTCGCTCTGGCTGATGGCCCGTGGTGAGATCAGGGTTGCCAAGATCATCAACCCAAAAAAGGTGACCGACTTCGAGAATGCCGAAGAGCTGAGGAAAGAGCTGATCACCATGATTGAGCAGTTCAGAAATGAGCAGAACGTTGGAAAAATCATTCTGTACGAGGATCAGTCGCTCACCGATGATAAAAATATCGTCAGTCTGGCCGATGGCTCGCTCGGCGGTAAGGGCCGCGGACTGGCTTTCATCAACTCATTGATTTACAACTACGATTTCTCGCAGCATGTGCCCGACATCAATATCCGAACGCCCAAAACATCGGTCATCGGGAC
>CAZVKW010000138.1:0-1301 GCA_964627945.1 uncultured Lentimicrobiaceae bacterium | reverse complement strand
AACAACCATCCCGATATCGATGAACGTCTGAAACAGCTCATGGACGCCATCAAACTGGTTTTTGCCTCGCTATACAGCGATATCGCACGCGGCTATGTGCAGGCGATCAACTACAAGATTGAGGAAGAGCGCATGGCTGTGGTTATTCAGGAGCTTGTGGGAAAACAGTATGGCGACTATTATTATCCGCATGTCAGCGGGGTGGCGCAGTCGTATAACTATTATCCTTTTGCGCATATGAAACCCGAAGAGGGCTTCGCCATCGCCGCGCTCGGCCTCGGGAAATATGTGGTCGAAGGCAACAAAGCCTATCGTTTCTCGCCCAAATATCCCGGTCTGGACATCAATTCGCCCAAAGACCAGTACAAGAACTCGCAGCTTGAGTTTCTGGCGGTCGACCTGAACAAAACGAGCCCCAATCTGCTCGAGGGTGATATGGCCGGTCTGATAAAGCTCGATATCTTTGAGGCTGAACAGCATGGCACGCTGCGGCATTGTGCCTCGGTGTATAATGCCGATAACAATACCATCTATCCGGGTATCAGCAAGACGGGACCGCGCATCATCAATTTCGCCAATATTCTGAAATACAACTATACTCCGCTTGCCCAAACGCTCGAAGTGGTGCTCGATGTGGTGAAAGAAGCCATGGGAACTGCCGTGGAGATTGAGTTTGCGCTTGACCTCGACCGCGATGCAGAGGGCCGCTGTTCCTTCTATCTGCTGCAGATCAAGCCATTGCTGGGCAGTGCCGACGATTACAGCGTGGAGATGGACAAGGTGAAGAAAGAGAACATCCTGCTCTATTCAGAAAAAGGCATGGGCAACGGCCTGATCAAAAACATACGCGATGTGCTGTTCATCGATAAGGAGCATTTCGACAAACGCTATACCGAGGAGATGGCCATGGAGATCAGCAAGCAGAACGATGCTTTCCTGGCGCGCAAAACGCCTTATCTGCTCATCGGACCGGGGCGCTGGGGCACGCGCGACAAATGGATCGGTATTCCGGTCAACTGGCCGCAGATCAGTCAGGCGAAGGTGATCGTGGAAACGAGTCTGGAGGATTTCCCGCTCGATGCTTCGTCGGGTTCGCATTTCTTTCACAATGTTACCTCGATGAATGTGGGCTATTTCACGGTGCAGCCTGAGCTTTCGAACAGCTTCATCAACTGGGATATTTTATATAAACAGGAGGTTGTGTCGGAAGGGAAGTTTTATAAACATATTCGATTTGCCGAGCCGCTGGCGGTGCGTATGGACGGGAAGAAACGTATTTCGGTGATTACGGTGAATGATCC
>CAZVKW010000137.1:3091-7141 GCA_964627945.1 uncultured Lentimicrobiaceae bacterium | reverse complement strand
ATGAAACAAATCCTTTCAATTGTCCTGATAATGATGGTATTAATGAGTTGCAAAAAGAAATCAGAGATCTTATATCAATCACCCGAATTTACGGTCTTTTCTGACAAAGTGGTGCAGGGAAATTTTACGGCACAGCTTGAATCAGATGTGAAAATCGCCTCAAATTACAGGAGTCTGGTTTATGAAAACTATTCCCGCCTGATTGTTTTCAAATTCAGCATCAACGAAAAAGACAATGAAAAGCGATCAGGAGCCGAGCACTGGATTGTTGTAGGTGACAATGAACATCAATCGCCTGTGATTGCATTCGGATCAGCCAACGAGCCCTTTCCGACCGATCCGGGCACGAAACTCCCTGTGAATTACGATTATACGTTCCGTTTGGATATGAATCCTGTTCTGAAACAGTTTGCTGAAAAGGGATTTTATGAAACTTTCGACGGAACACGAATTGCCAAAGCAGATTTCAAAGCCGTATATATTGCCGGTGGAAGCAAACCACTTAGCTGGGATTTGGTCAATCTCGCCGAAAACAATTTTGATCTGAAAGATCCGGACGGTGATGGTATTTATGAAATTACTTTACATCTGAATCCCTTTGATGAGAAAGATGTTCAGCCCAAAAGCTGGGAACTTTCTCAGGACATTTCCATGAAACCTACTTACATATCAGATCAACCGATTGTGGATGCACTTTTTAAGCTTTCGCTCGAAGAAGCACGTCTGAACATTGAGCCCGACAGCACTCTGCGAACAGGATCGAAATGGGGTGGCGTCTGGACGCGCGATGTGAGCTACAGCACTTTGCTGGCCTTTGCTTATCACGAACCCGATGTGGCCAGAATCAGTCTGATGAAGAAGGTTAAACGCAAAAGAATTATTCAGGATACAGGCTCAGGAGGTGCGTGGCCGGTTTCTACAGATCGAACAACATGGACGCTGGCTGCATGGGAGATTTACAAAGTTACCGGTGACGAAGAATGGCTGAAAACAGCTTTCGAAATCATCAAAAACACACTGGCCGACGATGAAAAAACCATTCATTCGATCAAAACAGGCATGAACCGGGGTGAATCTTCCTTTCTCGACTGGCGCGAACAAACTTATCCGAAATGGATGTCGAATATGGATATTTATATGTCGGAAAACCTGGGAACCAATGCCGTACATTATCAGGCAAATATCATTCTGACCGAAATGGCGAAGATATTGGGTGAACCTGGCGAAGAATATCTTAAACGTGCTGAAGAGATCAAAAAGGGCATAAACAGCTATTTGTGGATGGTTGACAAAGGTTATTACGGACAATATTTATACGGCCGCAGCTCGATGATGATTTCGCCCCGATTTGAAGCTTTGGGCGAAGCACACACTGTTCTATTTGGTATTGCTGATTCGGAACGCGCAAAAACAATTATCGAGAATTCACCGCTTACTGCCTTTGGAACTACCTGCATTTATCCCCAGATTCCCGGCATTCCGCCTTACCACAACAATGCTGTATGGCCATTTGTACAGGCATTCTGGAACCTTGCTGCTGCAAAAACAGGTAACGAAGCCGCTTTGGTTCATGGTTTGGCATCCATCTATCGGGCAGGAGCGCTTTTCCTCACCAATTACGAGAATTTTGTCGCGCAAAACGGTGATTATGTTGGCACTGAAATCAATTCGGATCGCATGCTGTGGAGCATGGCAGGAAATTTGGCCATGGTTCATCGTGTATTTATCGGAATGAACTTCGAAACAAACGGAATCCGCTTCCAACCTGTGATTCCGAAGGTTTACGGAGGAACCCGAACACTGTCAAATTTCAGTTACCGTAAGGCAAAACTAAGCATCACTGTGAAAGGATACGGAAACCAGATCGACAGTTTCATGCTCGATGGTAAAACCAGCGTAGCCTTCTTTCCAGCGGATTTAGGCGGAGAACACAAAGTAGAAATTGTCATGAAAAACAATGATTTTTCACCTTCGAAAATAAATCTTGTCGAAAATAAGTTTTCGCTCACCAATCCGCAGATTAAGCAGATAGGTTCAAAATTGATTTGGGATGCGATTCCGGGCGCGCTTTCATACAACATTTATCAGAATGGACAGCTTCTGAAAACTAATTCAAAAAATTGTTTCGTGTTGAATATCAATGAGTTCGCTGAGTACTCTGTTTCCGCTGTGGACAAAGAAAAGATCGAGTCATTCAGCAGTGAACCCATTTTGATATGCAAAGATTCGGACAAAATAACATTTGAAGTTGAAGATTTTGTTTCCAAATCAGATCTGCCTTATACCAATTATTCCGGCGATGGGTTTGTGGAAATCTGCAGCACCAATAACCGCGAAATCGTGATGAATATTGATGTTCCCGAAAGTGGAAACTATCTGCTCGATTGCCGCTATGCCAATGGAACAGGCCCATGGAATACCGATAACAACTGTGGAATCCGAAGCATTTACATCAACAACAACTATTCAGGCGTATGGGTATTTCCACAACGAGGAACCAACGAATGGAGCGACTGGGGTTATTCCAACATCATCGAAGCACAGTTGGAAAAAGGCAAAAATCAGCTCATTATTCGGTTTGATGACTGGAACATCAATATGGATGGCGAAATTAATGATGCACTTCTAGACTTTGTTCGGGTGATCAGGAAGAATTAGATTGAAAATCAAATATTTTCCTTTTTAATTGAGTAAATATCTGAATAGCAATACTTTATTCAGGATATTTATTTGTGAATCTTTCTGATTACTTTTGCCGCACACGAAACTGTATGCAGAAGACTTTTTCACTTTCGCGCAATCTCATCTGCCTTTATCTTGTCAAGGTTGCCAAATGGCTGAACCTTGTGATGCCCATCATCGTCCTTTTTTACCAGTCGAATGGCCTGAGCATGCAGGATATTTTCACTTTGCAGGCTGTATACTCCTTCACATTGATGATGCTTGAAATACCAACCGGTTATTTTGCCGATCTGGCTGGGCGCCGAACGAGTATTTTAGCCGGTTCAGTATTAGGATTCGGGGGCTATCTGATTTATTCTTTTTCTTCCGGTTTCTGGGAATTTGCAATAGCTGAGACCATTCTGGGAGTCGGAATGAGTCTGGTTTCGGGCGCTGATTCAGCGATGTTGTACGATTCACTCATGTCTGCCAGGAGGTCAGAATCATATACCCGTTATGAAGGAAGGATCACTTCCATTGGAAATTTTGCCGAGGCTGCGGCGGGTATCCTGGGGGGATTGCTGGCAGTAAGTTCTTTAAGAACACCTTACTATTTTCAGGCAGGAGTTGCATTTCTGGCCGTTCCGGCAGCCATTATGCTTGTTGAACCTCCAATCAAAAGAGTGGTTCGAAAACCCGGATTCGGAGATATTTTCAGAATCATTAAAAAAGTACTTCACGGGGATAAGCGGCTCACATACAATACTTTATTTTCAGCAGTAACGGGAGCGTCAACCCTTACAATGGCCTGGTTTGCACAGCCATATTTCATCGAAGTGGGCTTGCCTGTCAACGCTTTTGGGATTAGCTGGGCTATTCTCAATCTTAGTGTAGGTCTGACAGCCATCACTGCCTGGAAAATCGAAATGAAACTGGGTCCGCCACGTACCGTATTTTTATTTACGGCTGTTCTGACGGCTTCTTATGTGGCACTTTCATTCATGCATTCACTCATTGGTTTGGGCGTACTCTTGCTGTTTTACCTTGCGCGTGGACTGGCCACAGTTACCCTACGCAATTACATCAATCTGATTACCGAATCGGATATCCGGGCGACAGTGCTTTCGGTAAGGAACTTCATCATCCGTCTGATTTTCGTGCTGATGGGTCCTTTATTCGGTTATATTACAGATCATTATGGATTGAGCAATGGACTTCTTTCTGCCGGAATCATATTTGGTAGTCTGGGTGGATTCACCATGTTTTTGTTTATCCGGTTTAAAACATATCAATAACTATTCAACGAATTTGTTATCATATCATATTTAAGATTATTGACTCCTGTTATTAATATTGGTAAAATAAATAATCAGAGAAATAATTCTGAAT
>CAZVKW010000137.1:0-2991 GCA_964627945.1 uncultured Lentimicrobiaceae bacterium | reverse complement strand
ATAGCAACAATTATCCATAAAATCAGAAAAGGAACGCTGAAATTGCGCTCCTTTTGTTGGTGGGCCCACTAGGACTTGAACCTAGGACCTACTGATTATGAGTCAGTTGCTCTAACCAACTGAGCTATAGGCCCGCTTATTTTGATTTTTTAACAACAATATAATGGTATAAATTGTTGTAACATGACCGCAAATTTACATATTTGTAGGGTATTTCAAAAGAAATTTAATCTGTAATAAATGAAAAACGACGATACAATCAAAAATATCATCTTCGATTTCGGAGGTGTAATCCTCGATATTGAACCTCAGTTAACACTGGATGCCCTCAAAGAGCTTGGTTTTGAGGACCTGAGCGTTTTTGCTTCACCAGAGTTTCAAAAAAATGTGATGGACAAATTTGAGCGGGGAATACTTTGTCCGGAAACCTTCCGGAACAAGGTAAGAGAATATATGAGCAGCAAAATTTGTAATCAGGATCTGGATGATGCCTGGAACGCCTTGTTGCTTGATATTCCGGAAAGCAGGATTCGTACGCTGGAACAGGTAAAACAACATTATAATATTTTCCTTTTAAGCAATTCGAACGAAATTCATTACGATATGTACCTGCGCGATTTGCAACTGCGCTTTGGTTATCGCGATTTCGATCAGTTATTTGATAAGGCCTATTTCTCCTTCGATCTGCATCTGAGCAAACCCAATACCGATATTTTCGAATTTGTGATGTATCAACACAAAATGCGACCTGCACAAACACTGTTTATTGACGATACTTTGGAGCATATCAATGCTGCCCGTTCATTGGGAATGCAGGTTTACCATTTGCAGAAAACAGAACAATTACCAGATTTGTTTACACAGGGCAGGATTCGGGAAGGTCTGATTCAGTAGTGTTTAACGGACCATTTTGAGGGATATAACCTGTGTAATAGTGTTCGACTTCGTCCAAAATAGAAAGTAGTTCATGGTGTAGAATAGTCTGCATAATCCTGATTCTGAATGGTTTGAAGTTTGGAAACCCTTTCAGATAGTCGCTCCAGTGTTTACGCATCTCGAGTAATGCCAGATGTTCTCCCTTCCATTCGACCGATTTCTGCAGATGGATTTTGCTCACCCGAATGCGTTCATGGATATCCGGGACCGGAAGTTGTTCACCTGTTTCAAGATAGTGTTTGATGTCACGAAACACCCAGGGATTTCCATAGCTTCCACGTGCAACCATCAGACCGTCAACACCATAGTTGTCGCGAAAATACTTTGCGGATGGGCCATCAACAACATCACCATTCCCAAAAACCGGGATGATCATTCTCGGGTTACGTTTAACTTCTCCGATCAGGGTCCAATCAGCCGGAACACTTGACCTTGTGGTACGTAATCTTCCATGAATTGTAAGGGCCTGTATACCAACATCCTGTAGCTGTTCGGCAATCGTTACAATTTCTTTGTGATCTTCGTCATATCCTAATCTTGTTTTCACGGTTACCGGAAGATGACAGGCTTTCACAACAGCTGCAGTCATTTCAACCATCTTTGGGATATTGTTCATGATACCTGAACCAGCCCCTTTCGATGCAACTTTTTTTACCGGACAACCAAAGTTGATGTCGATGATGTCAGGATTAGCTTCCTGTGCATACAAGGCAGCTTTCACCATCGAATCGATATCATGACCAAAGATCTGAATACCTATAGGTCTTTCAAACTCACTAAAATCAAGTTTCTTAACGCTTTTTGTTGCATCACGGATCAGTCCTTCCGACGAAATAAATTCGGTATACATGATATCCGCGCCGAACATTTTGCAGACATAACGAAATGGTGGATCGCTTACATCCTCCATGGGAGCAAGCAATATTGGAAATTCAGTAGAGGTGAGATTGCCTATTTTGATCAAGGATTGCAGATTTGAATTGGGCTGCAAAAATAGTACTTTTGTGCTTATGTTAATTTCCCGTTTACACATGAACAAAACAGCCATTTTCAGGCAATCTTCGACTGGTTTACAAATATTTCTTCTGTTGTTTCTGATCGTTTTCTTAACACTGATTAGTCTGCTTGTGATTGCGGTTGTTACAAAGCTGATTTTTGGTCTTCCGATGGAGAGTCTGAATCAGCTTTCCCCGGAAAGGTTTAATCTCAATCTGGTTCGTACTGTGCAGATAATTAGTCAGATAGGTGTTTTTGTTTTACCACCTCTGCTTCTGGCAGTTCTGGTTTCGGAGCGTGCTAATGAATTTTTAGGGTTAAATATTCAACCGAAAAGCCTGTATGTTATTACTGGTAGTTTGTTGATGTTTACGATGTTGCCTTTCATCCATTTTCTGGCTGATTGGAATACAAACCTGCATCTTCCTGATTTTATGAGCGGAATTGAGCAATGGATGCACGACAAGGAGCAGCAGGCTGAGTCAATGAGCCTTCAGTTTCTCGAAGTCACCAGCATCAGAGGGCTGATATTTAATCTTTTCATGATCGGGATGATGCCTGCAATCGGGGAGGAGTTTTTGTTCAGATCAGTTGTTCAACCACTTGCGGGTAAAGTTTTCCGGAATATTCATATCGGAATCTTTGTTTCAGCCATTCTTTTCAGCGGGATGCATATGCAGTTTTTTGGTTTTTTTCCGCGCCTGCTTTTAGGCTTATTGCTCGGCTATTTTTATCTCTGGTCAGGTTCCATCTGGGTGCCGATGATTCTGCACTTAATTAATAATGGCACCGCCGTTTTGGTCTATTATCTTGCTCACAATCAGTATATTGAGGTCGATCCCGAGCGATTTGGCTCCTCGGAGGATTTGTTATGGATGATTATGAGTTTGATAATCAGCGGATCGATATTGTTTTACGTTTATCGTAAACGAAAAGCCACTCAATAAACTGAAACCAATATTTACTAGTTACAAGGTTTGCCTTTGTTTATCCCTAAATGGGGAGGTTCAGAACATTCGGTAAGCGTAATTTTTTCTCAGTATTCCTTGTCCAGCCAAA
>CAZVKW010000136.1:0-7210 GCA_964627945.1 uncultured Lentimicrobiaceae bacterium | reverse complement strand
ATTCCTCACCTCATTGTGCTTGATGTAATGATGCCCGGAATGGATGGAATTGCAACCTGCGAGGCGATCCGCAATGAGCCGGCACTCAAGAATACAATGGTAATTTTTCTTACTGCACGGGGCGAAGATTATTCACAGATTGCCGGTTTTGATGCCGGGGCCGATGATTATGTTACTAAGCCAATCAAGCCTAAATTATTGATTAGCAGGGTGAATGCCTTGTTGCGCAGACATCAGGAAACATCTCATTCTGAAGAACAGCTTAATCTAAGCGATCTGGTGATTGATTCTGAGAAATTCCTGATTGTCCATAAAGGCATTGAAATTGTATTACCTAAAAAGGAATTCGAACTGATCAGACTTCTTGCTTCTAAACCAAACAAGGTTTTTACACGCGATGAAATCCTATCAAAAGTTTGGGGTGAAGATGTGGTTGTTGGTGATCGCACAATTGATGTTCATATCCGGAAATTGCGCGAAAAGATAAGTATTGAAAACATTAAAACGGTGAAGGGTGTTGGTTATAAGTTTGAAAATTAATTCATTATGACCAGAATTTTTCACGAAACCCGTTCTATTGCCTTAATAACATCCGGAGCAAATGCCTTGATTTTATTGGTATTTCTGATCCTGATTCGATTTTTTCTTTTTTCTATTGAATGGTGGCTCATAATTGCTTTAACCATCGCGATTTTTCTCGTAGGTTTTTTCTCGTTTAAGTTTGCGGTTGATGAATTTATTTATAAAAAGATTAAGCTGATTTACAAGACGATACATTCATTCAGATCGACAAAAGGAGCAGATATTTCATCAGGAGCCAAACGCGAATCGCTTGACTCGGTTAACGAAGCAGTGATTGAATGGGGTAAACGTCAGAGCATGGAGATCGATGAACTGAAAAAACTTGCTTTTTACCGGCGTGAGTTTCTTGGAAATATTTCTCACGAGCTCAAAACACCTATTTTCAATATTCAGGGTTATGTGCTTACCCTGCTCGATGGTGGACTGGATGATGAAAGTATCAACCGTAACTATTTGATGCGCACTGAGCAAAGTGTTAACAGAATGATTACGATCGTTGAAGATCTTGAAGAAATTTCCAAGCTGGAATCAGGCGAACTTAAACTGAACAAAAAGAAGTTCGATATGATCGAATTGACCCGCGAAGTGATTGAATTTCTGGAGATGAAAGCGCGGAAGGTGAACGTGATTTTGAGTATCGAAAACAATACCAATGGACAGGTGTTTGTGAGGGCTGACAGGGAACGTATTCGTCAGGTGCTGAGCAATCTCATCGAAAACGCGATCAAATACGCTGATAAAATTGATAATCGCGTGTATGTCAGGTTTTTCGATATGGACGAAAATTATTTGATCGAAGTAAAGGACAACGGACCGGGTATTGCTGAAGAGAACCTTGCCAGAATTTTTGAGCGATTTTACCGGACCGATAAAGGTCGTTCACGTGATACAGGCGGAACCGGACTCGGATTGGCTATAGTGAAACATATTATTGAAGCGCACGAGCAAACCATCACTGTGCGAAGCAAACTGCAACAGGGTACCACTTTCTCATTTACTCTTACAAAGAAGTAGTTATTTCTGGCGACGGATAGAGTAATCCACCAATTGTTTTAAGGATTCAAGCGAAGGAGTATCCGGAAACTCAAGGATAATTTGCTGGGCTTTATTAATATATTCCTGCATTCTTTTTTCAGCATAATCAATGCCTCCAGCTTGTTTCACCTTTTCGATCAGAAGATCCACTTTATGTGGATCGGTTGAGTGATTTTTTACAATATTGATCAATGCACGTTTTTCTGAACGGCTGCTGTTGTTCAGTGTATAAATGAGTGGAAGCGTCATTTTGCGCTCCTTAATATCGATTCCTGTAGGTTTTCCGGCTTTGTGACTGCTTTCGTAGTCAAAAATATCGTCTTTGATCTGAAATGCAATTCCAACATAGGTGCCGAAATTTTTCATTTTTTCGATCATCTCCTCATTTGCATTGACCGAGGCTGCTCCAACAGCACAGCAGGAAGCAATCAGTGAGGCAGTCTTTTTACGGATAATGTCGAAGTATACCGATTCTTCAATGTCAAGCCGACGTGCTTTTTCAATCTGAAGCAACTCACCTTCACTCATTTCCTGCACAGCATTAGAAACAATGCACAACAATTCAAAATCTTTGTTGCTGAGCGCCAGCATCATACCACGTGAAAGCAGATAATCGCCTACCAGAACGGCAATCTTATTTTTCCAAAGGGCATTGATCGAAAAGAATCCGCGTCTTTCGTTCGAATCATCCACTACATCGTCGTGTACTAGGGTGGCCGTATGCAGTAACTCGATAAGCGTAGCTGCACGAAGCGTCGAATCATTGATTTCACCGCAGATACTGGCCGAAAGCAGAACAAACAAAGGCCGCATCTGTTTGCCTTTCGTTTTCACAATATATTGGGTAACTTTATCGAGCAGAGGCACTTTTGAGCGCATCGCATCTCTGAAAACCTCTTCAAATTGGTCCAGTTCCTTGGAAACAGGCCTTTTAATCTCGCTTAATCCTGACATTTGCAACCCTATTTTCGATGTATTTTGCGCTTGCGGTAAACACAAAGATACAGATTTGATGTATCGTCGAATCATAAAACTTCTAAAATACATACTCATCATGTCGTGAATTCAAGCAGACACAATCCCAATAGAATCTCTTACCTTTGTTGAAAGTTTTCGTTTTATGCCTGGTTTTTTATTTGATGATCTTGTTTTTGGACCCATTCACAGCCGTCGTTTGGGTAAATCATTGGGGATTAATTTATTACCAACTTATTCAAAACATTGTACATTCAATTGTATTTACTGTGAATGTGGCTGGACGAAAAGCCGGCGTGCTCTAAAAATTGAATTACCTGACCGGGCAGAGGTCATAACAGCGCTCAGGACAAAACTTCTGGAACTTGCCGGTACTGATCAGGAACCCGATAGTCTGACCTTTGCCGGGAACGGAGAACCTACAATGCATCCTGATTTTGCAGCGATTGTAGATGATGTTATTCGTTTGCGTGATGAGATACTACCTGATGCAAAAGTCAGTGTTTTGTCGAATGGCAGTATGGTGCATCATTTCGAAATTTCCGAAGCATTGATGAAAGTCGATAACAATATTTTAAAGCTTGATGGAGGAAATGAGGCTGTGATTAAGCTGATTAACCTGCCGTTAAAAGCTTTTCGTTTGAAAGATTATGTTGTTCATCTGAAGCGTATGCGGGCAAATCTGATCATTCAGACCCTATTTCTGCGTGGCCAGCTTAACGGAAAAGATGTTGACAATACAACAAGTTCTGAGGTTAACGACTGGCTGAAACTGGTACTTGAAATCAGGCCAAAGGCTGTTATGCTATATTCATTGGATCGTGAAACTCCGGCCCTAGGTCTTGAAAAGGTTCCGGAAGAAGCCTTAAACCTGATAGCTGAGAAGTTGAGGGATTTGGGTATAGAAGCGAATGTATTTGCATAGAAACCAACAAGATGCTACATTATCCGGTAAAGATATTGCTTGCTTTGAGCAAAACCTTTCAAGAGGAAGATAACCAGTTTCATGTTTGGTTACTTACCAACGGATACCCTGAACTGGCCGCTTTCAGCAGTGCTGTAAGAGGAAGCGATGAAGCCTTTAGCTGGCTGATGATGAACAAATTTTTTGCACTGGCTGCCCTTGATGGAGCTATTGATAATCAGCCAAATGCGAAATCATGGCTTCAGGGTTTTGGTTATGATTTGAATTTGAAGCTGGCTGGTGCTGTGAATGGCGATCCGGATTCAATCCAATGGTTTGTAACAAACGAGATGGAGATTTTCATCATACTTGCCCAGAGTATCCGTAGTTTTCGTGAAAACCAAACTTTTGATTATCATAAACTGAGATTCTAGTTTGTTGTAAATCAACAGTTCTCTCCGTAAAGTCAAAAAAAAACCGACCCGGATGGATCGGCTTTTTAAAAAATTGTGGTTTAATTAACTGCATTTAGAATAACCGCAGGCATTGCATGTGAGGCACCCATCCTGATAAATCAGGCTGTTCTGGTCACCGCATTCCGGACACATTTTGCCCTGAGCCTGGGTTCCATCAGGAATATAACGTTTCAGACCACGCACCACACCATTTTTCCAGGTGTTGATCGTGTCTTCATCCAAAGTCAGATTCTGAATCAATTCGATGGCGTAAGGGAGCGGCATACCATGGCGCAGAATTCCTGAAATCAGTTTGGCATAATTCCAGTATTCCTTGTTGAATGAACGCGAAAGTCCTTCGATGGTAACATTGTATCCTTGCTTGTCCTGAAACTGAAAGTCGTAACGGGCTTTCTCGTTTTTGTTCTTTTCACGGATAACCCAACCGTTTTCAACCCATGTAGGAAGATAAAAATCATCCGCTTTTCCGGTGAAGATTTCGTATGGTTTATTGTTGATTTTCCCAACCACGGCAACCCATTTTTCATAGTTGTTCTGGAAACGCACAACATCAGCTTCGAGTCGTTTTGGACGGGGAGGAGCGGTTGTTTCCCTGAATTCTTCATTCTGAGCTTCAGATGATTTCTTTTCGTCGTTTGTAATGAGCACACCTGAACGCGAGCCATCGCGATATATGGTAATCCCTTTACATCCGCTTTCCCAGGCAGTCTGATAAATCTGACTAACAAGATCTTCGGTGGCTTCGGAGGGAATATTTACCGTTACGCTAATGGAATGGTCAACCCATTTTTGAATATCGCCCTGCATTTTCACTTTACTCAGCCAATCGATGTCGGCAGATGTAGCTTTGTAATAAGGTGATGCAGCGATGATTTCGCGCAGATTGGTATCATTGTATGCTTTCACTGCGGCAACGTCTAGTCCGTTTATGCGCAGATAATCTTCAAATTTCGGATGGAAGACATTGTATTCTTCCCAGGCATCGCCCACACCGTCCACAAAGCTGACGGAAACGTTTTTATCGTTCGGGTTTACCTTACGCCGACGTTTATACGAAACAGCAAATACAGGCTCAATGCCGGAAGTGGTTTGTGTACAGATACTTACGCTGCCTGTAGGTGCAATGGTGAGCATCGAAATATTGCGACGGCCATTTCTGACCATTTTTTCGTAGAGTTGTGGAGCACTTTCGCGGATACGGTTGATAAACGGATTGTTTTTCTCACGTTCTGCATCGTAAATTTCGAATGCGCCGCGTTCGGAAGCCAGTTCAACAGATGAGCGGTATACCTCCAGAGCGAGTACCTGATGCACTTCGGTTGAGAATGAGATTGCCTCAGGCGAACCGTATCGTGTGCCAAGAGCAGCGAGCATATCGCCTTCTGCAGTTATTCCAATCCCCGTTCGGCGGCCCTGAAGGGCTTTTTTACGAATATTCTGCCATAAACGAAGTTCAACACCCTTAACATCCATTATTTCCGGGTCAGCAGTGATCTTATGAATGATGGCATCTACTTTTTCGATTTCCAGATCGACGATATCATCCATCATTCGCTGAGCAACACGTGCATGTTTGGTAAACAATTCAACATTAAACGTGGCGTTTTCTGTAAATGGCTCATCCACATAGCTATAGAGGTTGATGGCCAGCAAACGGCAACTGTCGTAAGCACAAAGCGGAATCTCACCACAAGGATTTGTTGAAAGGGTTTTGAAACCAAGATCGGCATAGGAATCAGGAATTGACTCATTGATGATCGTGTCCCAGAACAAAATTCCCGGTTCGGCCGAAGCCCAGGCATTGTGGATAATTTTATTCCACAAATCTAGTGCATTCACTTCCTGTGTAAATGTCGGAGTCTGGGAATCGATAGGATATTGTTGTACGAATGGTCTGTTATGGATGACGGCCTGCATGAATTCGTTGGTAATACGAACGGATACATTGGCGCCTGTTACTTTGCCCAACTCAAGTTTTGCATCTATAAAACGTTCTGCATCAGGGTGTTTAACACTTATACTCAGCATCAGAGCACCTCGGCGGCCATCTTGAGCCACTTCGCGCGTTGAATTTGAATAACGTTCCATGAAAGGTACAACACCTGTTGAGGTGAGCGCACTGTTCTTCACCGGGCTGCCTGTAGGACGGATATGGGACAAATCATGACCAACGCCACCTCTTCTTTTCATGAGTTGTACCTGCTCCTGATCAATCTTCATGATGCCGCCGTATGAATCAGAGGGGCCATCATTGCCTATTACAAAACAATTTGAAAGTGAACTTACCTGAAAATTATTTCCGATTCCTGCCATTGGGCTTCCTTGTGGAATAATATAGCGGAATCCTTTGAGAACTTCATAAATTTCCTGCTCGCTGAGGGGATTTGGATATCTGCTTTCGATGCGGGCAACTTCAGAGGCCAATCTGCGGTGCATATCATCCGGGGTAAGTTCATACAAGTTACCATCGCTGTCTTTCAGTGCGTATTTATTCATCCAGACATTGGCAGCCATACTGTCACCCTTAAAATATTGTGTTGATGCTGCAAGCACATCTGCCTGAGCATAAATCTTTTGTGTATCCTGGTTTTTATCAGGTGTCGGTTCAGAAACCGGTTGGGTCATAGTTTCTTTAATTTCTTGATTATCAATATCTTTTAGATCCGGACGAACACGTAGTCCAAGCATCTTGTCATAAAAAGTCTGGTCCTTCTCTTGTTTTACGGACTGATCAATATTCGAAAACAGATTTTGTTCCATACCAGTGTAATTTTTTTTGTTGTGTTGAATTGCTTGTTCCTTTATTACTGATTCAATTTATGATTTGATTCCCTCCAAAAGGCTTCGCAAGATACAATACAAATCATATTTTATTGGTTCTGATTTTTCAACCCTGCATTGTTGATAAATCAGCAAGGTCAATTCTGGCAAGGCTTAGAGGCCGATTTACCTCCGATTAAAATTTTATTATTCCCGCTTGTTGATAAGTTTGGCACAGTAGTTTGATCAAAATCATTTTGACCATAAAATCTTGATAGCCAACCCAATAAGGACAATAGCAAAAATTTTCCTTAATATTTCCTGGTTCAGATTTACAGCCAGTTTGCTGCCAAAATAACCTCCAATGAAAAAAGCAATTGCGATAATTGCAGCATATTTTAAGTTTACAGCACCGGCTTTATGGTAATTTAATACTGCCATCAGACCGATAGGAGGCAACATGATTGCCAGACTTGTT
>CAZVKW010000135.1:4843-7429 GCA_964627945.1 uncultured Lentimicrobiaceae bacterium | reverse complement strand
GTTCCGAATGGATGAACATTCTGCGCTGAATAGCTCGTGGTCCGCTGGTTTGGTACATCATAAATTGTATCCGCTCCGCGCGATCCGGCGAAATAAACATGGTAATCCCAAAGAGAGATATTCGCCTGATCATCCAAACCGGAGGATATTTTGATCACAGCAGCAGGCCGGAAAGTATCATAAAAGAACTCTTCCTCCCGAGTAAAATACACCATGACAGGTTTTCCGCTGAGTTTTGTGAGCCGGGCAGCTTCAAGTGCCTGACGGGCAGGCGCTTTGCCACCAAAAGCTCCACCGACAAATGGAGTAATGATTCTGACTTTCTCCAGCGGGAGCCCAAGTTCACGGCAAATCATATCCTGAACACCAAAAGGTGATTGGGTAGAAACAATAGCGACGATTTTGTCTTCCTCCATATAGGCGAGTGCCGTATGCGTTTCGATAGGGGCATGAGCAACATATCCGTCATAATAGGAATTTTCAAAAACATCTTTCGCTGCACTTTTGCCATCCGCTAAATTGCCTTCATCGTTGATAATTTTCCCTTCGGCTTTCGCATTGAGTAAATAATCGAAGATGGATTTGTCATCAACAGCCTTTTCGTTAAAAGTGTATTCGGCTTTGATCGTCCGGAGGGCTTTTTCGGCTTTTTCAGGATCTTCGTGCAAAACGGCTACAATTTCCTTCTCTTCAATCACAATTGCCCCTTCAAACTTTCTGGCTTCTGCTGTATCTGCCGAAACCAAGGTTGCGCCATGCGAAGGTGGACGAAGTACTTTGGCATACAACATGCCCGGAAGCCGGTAATCACCGGCATATAAAGCCTCTCCCTTCACTTTGCTGAGTGCATCCGTACGCAGAATGGATTTTCCCATGAGTGTATATTCGGAATAATCCTTGGGCGTAAAATCAACATCCTGAAATTTCTCAATCCGTTTTCCTTTGGTCAGTTCGGCGTAACTAACTTTGGCTTCCTTTTGATCCTTTACAAATATAATACCTTCATTTACTGACAGTTGATCAAGGCTGGTTTTCAAATGCTCTGCTCCCAAAGAAAGCAAAACAGCACGCGCCTCGGCAGCAGCGGCCAGCATGGCAGGTCCGAAAACCCTTACCGAAAGCGAGCCCCAGGTACCGGCATCATACGGACAAAGGTCGGTGTCGCCCATCACCATTTTTACCTTGTCAAAAGCCACATCCAGCTCATCTGCAAGCATTTGTGCAAGCGAGATGACTACGCCCTGCCCCATTTCAATTTTTCCGGTGAAACAGCTCACCGTTCCGTCTTCATCTATCCGCAGAAAGGCATTGTAATCTGTTGAGAGACTTCTTTTCTCGGGAGCAGTTTCGGCCATGAAACCGAAGGCTGAAGCAGATTTGAAAAAGACATACAATCCTCCGACACCGGCACCGGCGTATTTGAAGAAATCTCTGCGCTTTAAGATCAGCTTTTCGTTTTCTGCATGTATATTTTCTCCGATGGTTTCGTGTTCTTTCATGATCATGAATGATTTATGGATTCCGGAAGATGATTATTGTTATTTCATTTTTTGTGCAGCCGATTCAATCGCATCCACAATATGCGGGTGTGCACCACAACGGCAGTAGTTGTCGTTCATCCCTTCGATAATCTGCAGGCGGCTGGGAACGGGATTCTTATTCAATAAACCTACCGCATTCATAATCATTCCGGGTGTGCAGAATCCGCATTGCAATGCATCATGTTCCACAAAAGCCTGCTGAACCGGATGCAGCGCATTACCCGATGACAATCCTTCGATGGTTTTTACTTTTTTGCCCTCAACATCAGCCATATACATCGTGCATGACCGAATTGGTTCATTATCAATGTGCACGGTACAGGCACCACAGTAGCCCATTCCGCAACCATATTTCGTGCCGGTGAGATGAAAATGTGTCCGCAAAGCCCAGAGCAGCGTCTGATCTTTATCCAATGGTATTTCGACTTCCCGGCCGTTCAACTCAAAATGAATGATCTTTTCCATATTGCTTGATATATGCTGAATTTGGCCGTTAAGATAGTAAATTCAACTTCCTTTTGGATTAAGATTTGAAGAATCTCTTACGTAATTAAAATCAAAATGTACCGGTACCTAATTTTAAAACCTGAATTGATTCATTTCTGATCGGAGAAGCAAATCTAACATTGAAAATATTGGCAAAATCTGGCATTAATCAAGACCAATAAGGCCATACTTTTGCAAATGAAATAGAGAATGAGACGGAAATGAAAAACACATGTATTGTGCTGGAAGGCGGGGGATTGCGGGGTGCCTTTACTTGCGGTGTGCTGGAATATTTACTTGAAAACAATTTGAATTTCAACAGACTGATTGGCGTTTCTGCCGGAGCATGCAATGCCGCTTCCTACGTTTCGGGGCAGAAAGGAAGAAACTGGAAAGTGAATATTGAACTTCCTTCCGACAAACGTTTTATGGGAATCAAATATCTGATTACAAAAGGATCATACTTCAATATGCCCTTCATTTTCAATGAAATTCCAAAAAAACTCATCCCTTTTGACGAGATTGCCTTTTACAAAAATCCTGCTGAATTCGACATTGT
>CAZVKW010000135.1:0-4743 GCA_964627945.1 uncultured Lentimicrobiaceae bacterium | reverse complement strand
ATCCTTGTTTTGATTTGATCTTATGAAAAAGCCCATAATCACAAATTCATCTTCTATAGATTTTCCAATAGTTGGCATTGGTGCTTCGGCAGGCGGACTGGATGCTCTGGAGCAGTTTTTTCACAATATGCCCGTGAATAGCGGAATGGCTTTCGTCGTGATTCAGCATCTCGACCCGAACCATGTGGGTATGATGCCTGAACTTTTGCAGCGCACAACTTTGATGAAAGTCATTCAGGTAAGCGATCATCTGCTTGTTCAGGCAAACCATATTTACGTAATTCCGCCCAACAAAAGCATGTCGATTCTGAACGGCTATTTGTATCTTTTTGAACCGGTCGAATTGCGAGGATTTCGTCTGCCGATCGATTATTTTTTCCGGTCTCTGGCCGATGACCAGCAGGAAAAGAGCATCGGTATTATCCTTTCGGGCATGGGTTCCGACGGTAGTTTAGGTGCTAAAGCAATCAAAGAAAAAGGTGGTATTGTAATGGTTCAGGATCCATTGACTGCCAAATTCGACGGAATGCCTCAGAGTGCCATGCATGCAGTGATAGTTGATATTATTGCAGCCTCCACCGATCTTCCGGCAAAATTAATTGCCATTCTGAAACTCAGTCCCGTGATCGTCCAGAAGCCTGATGCAGACGAAAAGAGTAAAAGTAATCTGGAGAAAATCATTCTTTTGTTGCGGGCACAAACCGGGCATGATTTTTCACTGTATAAGAAAAACACTTTATTCCGACGAATCGAAAGGCGGATGGGGGTTCATCAGATAGATAAGATCAACCAATATGTCCGTTTTATACAGGAGAACCCGAAAGAGCTGAATATTTTGTTTAAAGAGTTACTGATTGGCGTCACCAGTTTTTTCCGCGATACAGCGGTCTGGGAAAAGCTCAAAGAAAAAATCTTTCCTGAACTATTTAAAGAACTGCCAAACGGCCATATTTTGAGGGTTTGGGTTACGGGTTGTTCTACAGGGGAAGAAGCCTATTCGCTTGCAATCGTTTTTAAGGAAGCTATTGATAAGGTGAAACGCGAAAATAATTTCACTATTCAGATATTTGCCACCGATATCGACAGCGATGCCATCGAGATTGCCCGAAAAGGACATTTCAGTTCCAATATCGTGGCCGACGTTTCGCCTGAACGGATTAGTAAGTTTTTCACTATCGACGAAAACGGTTTTCGCGTCAATACGGCCATCCGTGAGATGGTGGTATTTGCTCCCCACAATGTGATCAAAGATCCGCCATTCTCCAAGCTCGACTTAATGTTATGTCGCAATTTGCTGATCTATATGGAACCTGACTTGCAAAATAAACTGATGAGTCTTTTTCATTATAGTTTAAATTCCGGAGGTATAATGCTGCTTGGAAGCGCTGAAAATGTAAACTCCCAAGAAATACTGTTTACGCCGATAGATTCAAAATTGAAACTTTATAAACGAAATACAAGCAATGTGAAAAAAGAGTTGATAGATTTCCCTTCTTCATTTACACATTCCGGTAAACAAAACAAAGAAAACAAAATGCCAGCAAAAGTGACAGATAATATTCAAATCCTTGCCGACCAAATCATCCTGCAGAAGTATGCACCAGCAAGTGTATTAATAAACTCTGAGGGTGATATTATCTATATTACCGGCCGAACAGGTAAATATCTGGAACCTGCAGCAGGAAAAGCCAATATGAATATTTACGCCATGGCCCGCGAAGGCCTCCGTAACGAATTAGCAGGCGCTATTCGAAAAGCAAAACAAAATTATGAAGCTATAAAATTGAATAATATAAAAATCGGCACCAATGGCGGTACTTTATTCGTTGATGTAAGCTTTCTATTGATAGAGAAACCTGAGGCAATCAAAGGAAGCATCATGATCGTTTTTTTGGATGTGCCGATTGTTGTGAAAACAGCAAAAAGGAAGAACAATAAAGGAAGTAGGGTCGCCACCCTTCGTGAACAGGAGCTTGAAACCGAATTGCAACACGCGAATGAAGAACTGCAGCTCACACGCGAAGAAATGCAGACCACCCAGGAAGAATTGAAATCGACCAACGAAGAAATGCAATCGACCAACGAAGAACTGCAGTCAACCAACGAAGAACTAACCACTTCAAAAGAAGAGATGCAGAGTCTGAACGAAGAGTTGCAAACGGTAAATATTGAGTTGCAAAGCAAAATAAACGATTTTATGGTGGCGAACAACGATATGAAAAACCTGTTGAACAGCACCGATATCGCTACACTTTTTCTCGATAAAGAATTGAATATCAGACGTTTTACGGACCAAATAACAAAAATCTTCAAACTACGGCAAAGCGATATTGGCAGGCCGTTTACCGATGTGGTTTCGGATCTCCAATACCCCGAAATGACAAATGACGCACAAGAGGTATTGCGTAGCCTTGTGTTTAAGGAGGTAGCCATTTCGACCAACGACCAACGATGGTTTTCCGTTCGCATCATGCCTTACCGCACCTTTGACGACCACATTGACGGCCTTGTGATCACCTTTATTGATATCAGCAAAGCCAAGTTACTGGAATCAGAACTCAATAAAACCATTGCGATCCTGCGTGAACATAATTTAATGGAAACATGATAAAGCAAAACAAAAAAACTGAAGAAACAACAAGTCTGAGGCAAATGGCTGAAAAGCTGTTGAAAAAGCGCCAAACTAAAACAAGTTTGGCTTTCTCGGAAGTAGATTTGCTAAAACTCATTCATGAACTGGAGGTGCATCAGATTGAACTAGAGATGCAAAACGAAGAACTTGTTCGGGCGAAAGAACAGGCCGAACTGGCAAAAGATAAATATACCGAGCTATATGATTTCGCCCCTTCCGGCTTTTTGACACTTTCAAAAAAAACCGAGATTAACACCTTGAATTTTGCTGCTGCCCGAATGCTGGGCAAGGACCGATCCTTTCTGATAAAAAAGCAGTTTGCACTATTTGTTTCGGCAGATTCGCGTATGGCTTTTCATCGTTTTTTTCAAAAAGTTTTTACAACCGAGCTCAAACAAATGACTGAGATTGTATTGACAAGTGGTGATGATCTGCCAAAATATGTTACCATCGATGGCATAAAAAGCCAGAATGGTGAAGATTGCTTGTTAACCATGATTGATAATACGGAACATGCATTAGCAAAAATTGCCTTGCTTGAAAGTGAAGAAAAATACCATATTTCAGAGCATGATTTAAATACAGCTCAATCAACGGCTCTGATCGGAAGCTGGAAATGGAATCTCAACACCAGCGAAGTAATATGGTCCGACGAAATGTTCCACATTTTTGGCATTGACAAATACTCTTACACCGGACACCTGGGCGAAGTCATTACCAAAGTGATCCATCCCGATGATTTGTATATTGTATTGCCCTCTAACGTACATAATATCGCGAACAAAGCCTTTGAATACAGGATTATTCTGCCAGACGGGAAAATAACGCATATTGGGGCAAAATCGGGTGAACCCATTCTTGATAAAAAAGGCCAAATCAAATTTCTGACCGGAACTGCACAGGATATTACCCAACGTAAATTAGCCGAAATTGAACTGACCAAACAAAAAGAAAAAGCCGAAGAAAGCAACCGTCTCAAGACGGCTTTTCTGGCTAATATGAGCCACGAAATACGTACCCCCATGAACGGAATCCTTGGTTTTGCCAACCTGCTGAAAGAACCCGGACTTAAGGGAGAAACTCAACAGGAATACATCCGGATCATGGAAAAAAGCGGTTTACGTATGCTTAATATTATCAATAACATTGTCGATATTTCGAGAATTGAAGCAGGACTCATGGAGCTTAGAATGGTAGAATCGGATGTTAATGAACAGCTCGATTTTTTGTTTGCTTTCTTTGAAAAAGAGTGTGAAGCGAAAGGATTGAAGCTTATTTACCATTCGCTATATCAAAAGAAAGGAACTATTATCAATACCGACCGTGAAAAATTGTATGCCATTCTGACCAATCTGATCAAAAACGCCGTAAAATACACCCCTGCAGGAAGCATCGAATTCGGCTATCAAATCAGGAAAAACGGATCTGCCAAACTCGAGTTTTATGTAAAAGATACTGGCATCGGCATTCCGAAAAACAGGCAGGAAGCCATTTTTGAGCGTTTCGTACAGGCCGATATTGAGGATTCACATGTGTTGGAAGGCGCCGGTTTGGGTTTGTCGATCTCGAAAGCTTATGTGGAGATGCTGGGCGGCAAAATGTGGGTGGAAAGTGAAGAAAATGCAGGCTCAACATTTTATTTTACACTTCCTTACGTCGAAAAAGAAAGGGTTCAGCCTATCAGTATTCCTGAAATAATTAAAACAGCAAATCCGTCAAAATCACTCAAAATACTCATTGTTGAAGACGATGAAATATCGGAACAGCTGATCAGGATCGGAATCAAAAATTTCGGAGGCGAAATTCTGCTAGCAACAAACGGTTTGCAAGCCATCGAAGTATGCCACGATAACCCCGACATTGATTTGGTGATGATGGACATTAAATTACCCCTTTTAGATGGATTTGAAGCCACACGCCGAATCAGGCAATTCAACAAAAACCTGGTTATTATTGCACAAACAGCCTATGGCCTGCATGGAGATAAAGAAAAAGCGCTGGCAGCTGGTTGTACTGATTATTACTCAAAACCTCTTGACAAAAATTTATTTAACGAGATTATTAACAAGTTTTTTTCATCAGTCACCTAAACTAATTATTTGTATTTGAAC
>CAZVKW010000134.1:0-7459 GCA_964627945.1 uncultured Lentimicrobiaceae bacterium | reverse complement strand
AGGTAGGTTTCCTCAATAGTCCTGTATACACTTAATGCCTTAGTATTAGATATTAAGGTCTTTGCGAACTCTGTAAGGATGCTTGGGGAATCCTTGGTTTTTCTCAGGAAGATGAACCAGTTCAAATATTGTCTGAGGTATTTTGTATTCACACCATAGAACCGCTTCATCCATCTTTCGAACAGATTATCCATCGAGTTTACGTGCTGCACGTGATAGCATTTGTTTTTAACGTGCTGATTTTTAGAAATAAATGTATGATGCTCAAGTTTTTTGTTTTTTGCCCATAAAACAATAGAAGGATTAGAATCTGAACACAGGATGTTTTCCTTGTTGATAAAGGATCCAATCGATTTCTCAATACTCAATGCATCAATTCTGCCAAGTTTAGCTACCTGCATCGTAGGATTGCCTTTGCGATCTGTGGCAACAACAATTGAAACTTTATCATCACTTCCAGGCTTAGAATGTCGGTCAGAAGATCTTTTGTAAGGTTTCCTTATTAACTCACGGCTACCTTTATCATTTATATCCATCTCTTTATCATCACATTCCACAATTCCCTGAAAAGAATTGCCATTGCATGGGGCCAATGACGATAACAACTTATGCCTCCAAAAAAATACAGTGCTAACACTTACTCCTAAGCGCTTTGCAGCTTTACGGATTGAAATACTTTCAACAACCATTTCAATATATTGCTGAAACAGCTCCGATTTCTTAATCCCCGAAATTGCAGTACCGGTATAATCGTTGAACGTTTTATGACATTCGTTGCACTTGTATCGGTTACGCCCTCTATACAAACCATGACCAATAAAATCTTGACTGTTACAATGAGGGCAGTTTATTGCTTCTGTGGTGTTAATCAATGCTTTCTCTTTAACCAAAACTGGCAATGCAGCCATTTCTTTGGATAAAATCAAATATAGCTCCTGCTTTTCCTCTGGTGTAAGCTTGCATAAAATTTCTTGTAGCATAATCCTTTGAATTTATAATGCAAAGATAATCAATTAACACAATATTTAAATACAGAACCATATAAATTTATCTGAAGTGAAGCATTGTAATGATTACATTGTTATTGAGAAAATAAGAAAAAAAAGAATTCGTGCTACAGAGATAAATCAATTAGTTGTTGATATAGATGGTAGATCAGTTGGATTATATTGCAGTCATGATTTTTTGGACAAGACATCATACGGAAATGCCATTAATATATGCTTTTATAAAAGCAAGATTAACTTTGATTTTATTAAAATTACAAATGATCAAAAAAACTAAGGCCAGTTGCCAATAAATAGGAGTTCATGTGGTCGGTACGAACCGGCATGAACTCCCCGTTG
Source organism: uncultured Lentimicrobiaceae bacterium (assembly GCA_964627945.1). Taxonomy (GTDB): domain Bacteria; phylum Bacteroidota; class Bacteroidia; order Bacteroidales; family F082; genus CAJBPB01. The sequence goes on along the minus strand of CAZVKW010000134.1, from coordinate 6,113 downwards.
AATTCAATCAGTTTGGTGAAAGCCTGTGCAATGGGGTTATCAGGGGCAGTTTTTAATGGTATGATAGAGGTTGGTTGGGCTTAGGCCTCTTTATACTGATCTTAACTTTTGAGGTTATGAACTTAATAATCGGCTTCGAATCACAGCGACTGGCTAATCCGTAAAATTTGAACTTCAGGTAAATATTTCGTAAATTTGCTATCAAATATGAAAAATGAAGCCAAGAATTTACATAGATACTTCAGTAATTGGAGGTTGCTTCGATAGTGAATTTGAAGAATGGTCAAATAAATTATTTGATGATTTTAAAAATGGTAGAAAAATAGCTGTTATTTCTGATATAACATTGGATGAATTAGAGGAAGCACCGGTGAAAGTTCGAAATGTGCTATATACTATTCCAGAACAATATATCGAAGTAATAACATCAAATCAGGATGCAGAGCTTTTAGCAGATTTATATATTAATGAGGGAGCCGTAACCAGGAAATTTTATGAAGATGCTTTACATATTGCAATAGCTACAATCGATCAAATATCCGTACTTGCAAGTTGGAATTTTAAACATATTGTAAATCTTGACAGAATAAGGTTATATAATGCAGTGAATCTGAAAAATGGCTATTCTATGTTGGAAATAAGAAGTCCAAGAGAAATTTTAAAAACCGGAGACGATGAATAACAAGGATTTTGATGCTGTGGAATTAATGCGTTCCATCAGAAATAAACGGCGGATTGAATATGAAAAGAATCCAAAATTAAGAGAACAAAGACTCTCTGCGATAAGAGAAAAATTCAAAAGAATAATTAAGACAAAAGATTTAGCGAGCCACTAGTATACGGATGAAAACCGGCGCTATGGGGTCATCTGAGGTGTTTTTTAAGGACTTGTAGTATGTTGCAGGTTTTAAGGATGCTTGTTTCAGTTATTAACATTAAGTACTGATGCTGTTAATGTTCTGACTAGTTCTTAATCAAACGTTTTGAAGACCTATTTAATAGGAAATGCAAACTGTAAATTCGCTCATTATTGCTTATTTTGTATCTTTGTTCTATGAAAAAGCCAGAGCCAACAGGACTTGATTTTGTGGTTGATAAACTGAAATGAAACATAAATCAAAAGAATTTGATGTGGATTTTATTGGTGGCGGAGATCCAATGACAAAAGAAGATGAAAAAGCTATCAGCGAATTTATAAAAGCTCAGAAATTGCACAGGGCCGGGAAACAGATTCAAGGTAATAAGACATCCAGGCGGAGCAAGAGTATAGTATAATCCTGTTGGTTTTTCAGCCGGAGAAAAGTTGCCAACTACAAATAAACAGGATTTCACATGGCCGCCACAACCCGGCATGAACTCCCGGTTGAATTCAATCAGATTGGTGAACGTTGGTTTTACATTTATCCTTATACCCATCAAGGGTCTGTAAAATGTCTGAGCCGCTTCATTACCCTGTTTTAAAATACATATCTTTGCTTGCATGATTTCAATAGTGTAAGACGGTTATCATGCTTATAAACAAGCTAGTGGCAACCCAAAAAAAACGTACACAATGACAACACGAATTAAAATATTGACATTTCTAAATTTTCTGATTATTATTTTATGCAATCAGATATCTGCCCAAAAGACTATAACAAAGGAAATTCTGTGGACAACAGATTGGAGTCCAAATGGAAAACTCATTGCAATCGGGGGGAATGTAGATTCTTTATATATTTATGATTCAAATTTAAAACTGTACAAATCATATCCTATAAAAAATACAATTACGCGTGTTAAGTGGCATCCTTCAGAAAATATAATCGCTGTTGCAACACAGGTTTCGAGTGAAAAATCATGCATCATTAATTTGGAATCAAATGAAAAAATTGAACTGAACGGAATTTCCCCCGACGGAGCAAGAGGAATTGATTGGAATTATACTGGTGAATACTTAGCTGTGGCAGACAATGATGGTCAAATATTAATCTATAACATAAAAGGTGAGTTGATTAGAAAGTTTCTAAATCAAAGCAACTCAACCAAAGGAATTACTGCTGTCGCCTGGCATCCTAAAAAAAACATGCTCACTACAGTTACAGATAAGATTCGCTTTATCGATATGAATGGAAACCTGATAAAATCACTAAAACATAGGCCTGATGAAGTAATGTTATTGAGTATTGCCTGGCACAAATCCGGAGATTTCTTTGTGACCGGAGACTATGGAGATGAAAAGGACAAATCATTACTTCAATACTGGAATGAACAAGGAGAACTTTTAAAATCAATTGATATTAGTATTGGTGAATACAGAAATTTGTCATGGAATCCTGAAGGAAACAGATTAGCATCAGCAAGTGACGCATTGAGAATTTGGGACACAAAAGGAAACCTTATTTCAACTGGTAATTCGAAAGACTATTTATGGGGTGTTTCATGGAATGAAAAAGGAAACAGAATTATTACATCAAGTATGGAACAAAAAATAATACTTTGGAATAAAAAGGCGAGAAAAATAATTACAATTGAATGAGGGGCTTCCACTAATAAACAGGAGTTTATGTGGTCGGTACGGCCCGGCATGAACTCCCGGTTGAATTCAATCAGCCTAGTGAAAGCCGGTGCTATGGGATTATCGGGGGTGTTTTTCTAAGGTTTTTGGCAACAAAAGCTTATGAGTTTCCGGAATATTGTACATTTGTGAATGTAAACCAATGCTGTGTTACGATGGATCATTTTTTATATAATTGCGGAACTATACGCAGGATTGCGATTACACAAGCGTTAGCAACTAGCCTAAAACAGACGAAATGAAACAAGGAAGATCAGATAATCATTCGACTATTTATATCATTTGTTTATTGCTTTTATGGGTCGGTGGAATATTTTTTGCTGCACTGACCGGAATTCGTATAGAGAACTACCAGAAGCCATATCTCTTTGTATTTGTTTTTAGCGTTCCAGGAGTAATATTTGGATACATTGTTGGTCGGAAGCTTAAGCTTTTTATTAAAAATCACAAGAAACAACTAGCAGAATATTCAATTCATAAAATATTTTGGATATTAGTTTTTATCCCATATTTTTCATTCGCTGGAACGATTGTAAATATAAATTTATCAGAAGTGAAGCATTGTGATGATTACATTGTTATTGAGAAAATAAGAAAAAAAAGAATTCGCGCTACGGAGATAAATCAATTAGTTGTTGATATAGATGGTAGATCAGTTGGATTATATTGCAGTCATGATTTTTTGGACAAGACATCATACGGAAATGCCATTAATATATGCTTTTATAAAAGCAAGATTAACTTTGATTTTATTAAAATTACAAATGATCAAAAAAACTAAGGCCAGTTGCCAATAAATAGGAGTTCATGTGGTCGGTACGAACCGGCATGAACTCCCCGTTGAATTCAATCAGTTTGGTGAAAGCCTGTGCAATGGGGTTATCAGGGGCAGTTTTTAATGGTATGATAGAGGTTGGTTGGGCTTAGGCCTCTTTATACTGATCTTAACTTTTGAGGTTATGAACTTAATAATCGGCTTCGAATCACAGCGACTGGCTAATCCGTAAAATTTGAACTTCAGGTAAATATTTCGTAAATTTGCTATCAAATATGAAAAATGAAGCCAAGAATTTACATAGATACTTCAGTAATTGGAGGTTGCTTCGATAGTGAATTTGAAGAATGGTCAAATAAATTATTTGATGATTTTAAAAATGGTAGAAAAATAGCTGTTATTTCTGATATAACATTGGATGAATTAGAGGAAGCACCGGTGAAAGTTCGAAATGTGCTATATACTATTCCAGAACAATATATCGAAGTAATAACATCAAATCAGGATGCAGAGCTTTTAGCAGATTTATATATTAATGAGGGAGCCGTAACCAGGAAATTTTATGAAGATGCTTTACATATTGCAATAGCTACAATCGATCAAATATCCGTACTTGCAAGTTGGAATTTTAAACATATTGTAAATCTTGACAGAATAAGGTTATATAATGCAGTGAATCTGAAAAATGGCTATTCTATGTTGGAAATAAGAAGTCCAAGAGAAATTTTAAAAACCGGAGACGATGAATAACAAGGATTTTGATGCTGTGGAATTAATGCGTTCCATCAGAAATAAACGGCGGATTGAATATGAAAAGAATCCAAAATTAAGAGAACAAAGACTCTCTGCGATAAGAGAAAAATTCAAAAGAATAATTAAGACAAAAGATTTAGCGAGCCACTAGTATACGGATGAAAACCGGCGCTATGGGGTCATCTGAGGTGTTTTTTAAGGACTTGTAGTATGTTGCAGGTTTTAAGGATGCTTGTTTCAGTTATTAACATTAAGTACTGATGCTGTTAATGTTCTGACTAGTTCTTAATCAAACGTTTTGAAGACCTATTTAATAGGAAATGCAAACTGTAAATTCGCTCATTATTGCTTATTTTGTATCTTTGTTCTATGAAAAAGCCAGAGCCAACAGGACTTGATTTTGTGGTTGATAAACTGAAATGAAACATAAATCAAAAGAATTTGATGTGGATTTTATTGGTGGCGGAGATCCAATGACAAAAGAAGATGAAAAAGCTATCAGCGAATTTATAAAAGCTCAGAAATTGCACAGGGCCGGGAAACAGATTCAAGGTAATAAGACATCCAGGCGGAGCAAGAGTATAGTATAATCCTGTTGGTTTTTCAGCCGGAGAAAAGTTGCCAACTACAAATAAACAGGATTTCACATGGCCGCCACAACCCGGCATGAACTCCCGGTTGAATTCAATCAGATTGGTGAACGTTGGTTTTACATTTATCCTTATACCCATCAAGGGTCTGTAAAATGTCTGAGCCGCTTCATTACCCTGTTTTAAAATACATATCTTTGCTTGCATGATTTCAATAGTGTAAGACGGTTATCATGCTTATAAACAAGCTAGTGGCAACCCAAAAAAAACGTACACAATGACAACACGAATTAAAATATTGACATTTCTAAATTTTCTGATTATTATTTTATGCAATCAGATATCTGCCCAAAAGACTATAACAAAGGAAATTCTGTGGACAACAGATTGGAGTCCAAATGGAAAACTCATTGCAATCGGGGGGAATGTAGATTCTTTATATATTTATGATTCAAATTTAAAACTGTACAAATCATATCCTATAAAAAATACAATTACGCGTGTTAAGTGGCATCCTTCAGAAAATATAATCGCTGTTGCAACACAGGTTTCGAGTGAAAAATCATGCATCATTAATTTGGAATCAAATGAAAAAATTGAACTGAACGGAATTTCCCCCGACGGAGCAAGAGGAATTGATTGGAATTATACTGGTGAATACTTAGCTGTGGCAGACAATGATGGTCAAATATTAATCTATAACATAAAAGGTGAGTTGATTAGAAAGTTTCTAAATCAAAGCAACTCAACCAAAGGAATTACTGCTGTCGCCTGGCATCCTAAAAAAAACATGCTCACTACAGTTACAGATAAGATTCGCTTTATCGATATGAATGGAAACCTGATAAAATCACTAAAACATAGGCCTGATGAAGTAATGTTATTGAGTATTGCCTGGCACAAATCCGGAGATTTCTTTGTGACCGGAGACTATGGAGATGAAAAGGACAAATCATTACTTCAATACTGGAATGAACAAGGAGAACTTTTAAAATCAATTGATATTAGTATTGGTGAATACAGAAATTTGTCATGGAATCCTGAAGGAAACAGATTAGCATCAGCAAGTGACGCATTGAGAATTTGGGACACAAAAGGAAACCTTATTTCAACTGGTAATTCGAAAGACTATTTATGGGGTGTTTCATGGAATGAAAAAGGAAACAGAATTATTACATCAAGTATGGAACAAAAAATAATACTTTGGAATAAAAAGGCGAGAAAAATAATTACAATTGAATGAGGGGCTTCCACTAATAAACAGGAGTTTATGTGGTCGGTACGGCCCGGCATGAACTCCCGGTTGAATTCAATCAGCCTAGTGAAAGCCGGTGCTATGGGATTATCGGGGGTGTTTTTCTAAGGTTTTTGGCAACAAAAGCTTATGAGTTTCCGGAATATTGTACATTTGTGAATGTAAACCAATGCTGTGTTACGA
>CAZVKW010000133.1:6070-7561 GCA_964627945.1 uncultured Lentimicrobiaceae bacterium | reverse complement strand
AATCCGGCAAGCTCTTCAATTGGTCCCCAGTTTTCAGGAGCTTTCAATCCGCGACCTGCCGAAACCACGATATCAGCATCGGTCAACAGAACTTTTCCGGTGATTTTACTGGTCGATTCCACCTGGGTAGTGAAATCGGCATCGGTCAGGCCGGCATCAAATTGTTCAACAACCGTTTGAACTGCATTCTCGAGCAGACCAAAAGAATTGGCGGCAAGGGTGATCACCTTCACAGGTGTTCCGATCACGATTTTCGCGAAAGCTTTTCCGGTGAAAACCATTTTCTTCACGGTGAAAGGATCATACGAAACCGGCAATCCCTGAGCGCCTGTTACCAATCCGGCTTTGAGTTTTACTGACAGACGCGGTGCAATGGCCTTTCCCAGATTGTTCTGTGCCAGAATGACAACAGTGGCACCCGTTTGCTGCGCTGCAACAGACAATGCCTTAGCAATCGCCTGATTGTCGAGTGAATTATAATTGGAACAGGGAGCGTTTAACACCTTTCCAATGCCATATTTTCCAAGTTGGACAAGCTCATTTTCTTCCACCGGTCCGAGAGATACGGCGGCCACTGAAACACCCATTGCCGAGGCAATGGCAGATGCATAAGAAGCAAGTTCGTAACTCAGTTTCTTGAATTTTCCATCCCAGTTTTCGGTATATACTAATACTGACATTTCTTTACATTTTAATGATTTACAATACTTTGGCTTCTTCACGCAACAAACGAACCAGCTCTTTGGTCTGGTCTTCACCAACCATTTTGCAGGCTGCTTTTGGCGCAGGCATTTCGAACGAACTGATGCTGGTGAGGCTTTCCACCTCAACAGGAGCAACAACTTCAAGCTTTTTGCTGCGGGCCATCATAATCCCGCGCATGGCCGGGATACGGGGTTCCTTGGTGATCCCTTTCTGAACGATTGCCAGAAGCGGCAAACCAACATTCAGGATTTGTGATCCGCCATCAATTTCGCGGCTGATTTTAGGAATTCCGTTTTCGATCTGCAATCCTGAAACTGCCGAAACAGACTGAATGTCAAGGATTTCTGCAAGCATTCCGCCAACGGCAGCACCATTATAATCCGAAGCTTCGATTCCGGCAAAAATCAGATCAAATCCTCCGGCTATCTTAGCCAGTTGCGATGCAACGTAAAAAGCATCTTTCGGATCGGTATCAACACGGATAGCTTCGTCTGCACCTACTGCAAGTGCCTTACGCAAGGTCCCTTCGGTTTCGGCACGACCCACATTGGCCACCACGATGCTTTCGATATTGCTTCCGGGAGTTTCTTTGAGTTCAAGCGCACGGGTGAGGGCCAATTCGTCCCATGGATTGATGATCCACTGCACACCTGCTGCGTCAAAGGCCGTCTTGTCGGCATTAAATTTTACTTTGGTTGTTGTGTCAGGCACATTACCAATTAAAACAAGTATTTTCATTTGATCAATTTTAGTTTTTTATCTTGTTGGCAAATATAAACAATTGAA
>CAZVKW010000133.1:0-5970 GCA_964627945.1 uncultured Lentimicrobiaceae bacterium | reverse complement strand
ACTTCAACAAATCTCTCGAAATCACAATTTTCTGAATTTCAGAAGTGCCTTCATATATCTGGGTGAGCTTTGCCTCGCGCATCATACGTTCAACATGATATTCTTTCACGTAACCATAGCCTCCATGTATCTGAACGGCTTCGGTGGTCACTTCCATGGCAGCATCGGCAGCGTATTGTTTCGCCATGGCACTTGCAACTCCATAGGGCTTATGATTGTCTTTCAACCAGGCTGCTTTCAGGCAGAGGTTTCTTGCATTTTCGACCTTCACGGCCATTTCGGCCAATTTGAAAGCAACCGACTGATGATTGGCAATCACGGTTCCGAAAGCCTTGCGTTCTTTGGCATAGGCAATCGCTCTTTCCATGGCACCGGAAGCAAGTCCTAGCGCCTGAGAGGCAATTCCGATACGACCGGCTTCGAGAACCTGCATGGCAAATTTGAAGCCAAAACCGTCTTCACCAATACGATTTTCCTTTGGAACCTTCACATCAGTAAACATGACCGAATGGGTATCAGAACTGCGCATTCCCATCTTATCTTCATGCGGCCCAAGACTGATTCCCGGACTGTCTTTATCCACGATCAACACATTGATTCCCTTGTGTTTCTTTTCAGGATCTGTCTGAGCGATAAGTATATAGGTAGATGCTGAATTGGCATTGGTGATCCAGTTTTTTGTTCCGTTTACCAGATAATAATCTCCTTTGTCTTCGGCAGTTGTCCGCTGACTGGTGGCATCACTTCCTGCTTCTGGTTCCGATAACAGAAATGCCCCAATCTTTTTTCCGCTGGCCAAAGGACGCAGATATTTTTCTTTCTGTGCTTCAGTTCCATATTTTTGCAAACCATAGCAAACCAGCGAATTATTTACAGAAACTATGACACTCACCGAAGCATCAACCTTGCTAAGTTCTTCCATCGCAAGCACATAAGATACGGAATCCATCCCACCACCGTCATATTTAGGGTCGACCATCATGCCCATGAAGCCGAGTTCGGCCAGGTTTTTTATGTGGGCTGTCGGGAACTCGGCTTTGGTGTCCCGCTCAATAACATCCTTAATCAGTTCGCGCTGTGCATAGTCACGGGCAGCCTGCTGAATCATCAACTGTTCCTCGGTAAAATCAAAATTCATAACTTATTGGTATAGAATTGTTTGTGACAAATATTTTATTGTTACAAATGTAAGTAAAACCTTTGATCTATTAATTTTAACTCAAAAGAAATCCGGCAAAATCGACTTTTTTGCTTCCCTGTATTCATTCAAAAGGTTCTGCATAATCACACTAACCGGTCTGGATTCATGGATGAGCGCTGCCACCTGCCCGATCTCGAGCTCGCCTTCATCAAGATTTCCTTCAAAAATACCGAGACGCGATCTTCCCCGTCCGAGGATGGCACGCAATTCTTCGGCACCTGCACCGGAAAGCTCGGCCTGTCTCACTTTTTCGGAAAAGGCATTCTTCAGAAGCCTGACCGGAACGACTTGTTTCATCATGAGCGAAGTTGCGCCATCGCCGGCATTAATCACTGCATTCTTATAATTCTCATGTGCGGATGATTCCTTCGCAACGGCAAAAAGTGAGCCTATCTGAACGCCTTCCGCTCCAAGCGCAAATGCCGCCAGCATCTGACTTCCGGTAGCGATCCCCCCTGCAGCAATCAGCGGAATATTAACTTTTTCATGTATCATCGGGATAAGAGTCATTGTGGTAGTTTCTTCCATCCCATTATGACCGCCGGCCTCGAATCCCTCGGCTACGATGGCATCCACCCCGGCTTCGACAGCTTTCAAAGCAAATTTTATATTGGCGATTACATGAACAACTGTCAGTCCATGTGATTTAAGCCAGGAAGTGTATTTAGCAGGATTTCCTGCCGATGTAAACACAATCGGAACTTGCTCATCCACAAGGATCTGCAGCATTTCGTCTGATTGCATATACAGCAAAGGAAGATTTACACCGAATGGTTTTGAAGTGGCAGCTTTGCATTTCCGGATATGGTTTCGCAGCACCTCAGCCGACATTGATCCAGCGCCTATGAGTCCCAGTCCTCCTGCATTGCTTACAGCCGAAGCCAGCTCCCATCCCGAGCACCAAACCATACCTCCCTGAATAACAGGATATTGAATCTGAAAAAGTTTGCTTATTCTGTTCTCGTTATCATTCATCATTTCATTCAAATTTATTTAACAACAATTTTTCGTGTTGCCTGCAGATTACCTTCAGCATTCAAGATACGAATGAAATAGATTCCGGGATTTAAGTCACTGATATCCAATGAAAAATTCTCTTTTTCGATTGCATATTCTTTTAATATTGTTCCTGTGATTGACATAACCAATAAACGACATCCGCTTGAAAGCTCAACAGGAACGCCAATATATACTTTTTCATGCGCCGGAACAGGCCAAAGGCTGATTCTTTGCTGCAGAGAAGGATCACCAATACCAGTAGGAGAATTATTGATCGGAATATGAAAATCAGCACCATTGTTGTTGTTCCAGGTATTGTTGTCAAAATGAACCACAAAATCAACTGATGTCACCACCTGATCCGGATTGTTGAATGGACCGATCTGAATCGTAAGCTGGCTTTCACTGTCGGGACCACTCATTGCTGATTCGATGGCCGGACCGCTTCCGTTGAAAAGATATGATCCTGATGGCCAATAGGACGTGTTCGGAGTTTGCCATGTCAAACCATTTGTGCTAACGCCCCAGTGCAGCTTTGCGCCTATCGTGACGTCGGTGTGTGTAATTGTAATCACATCGTTCAAGTTGGGCAGTTCGGGCGTCCAGTAAACACCGTTCTGGCCCCCTCCACCCCCACCGCTGTTCGATGGACCAACGTATACATGCTGGATTGCACTTTTTGTGATATTTCCTTTTGTATCCGTCATTTCCACATAATAATCCACCAGCTTTTCAGCAATTCCAGTGATTTCGGCATAGTATTCGCCGGCAATATAATCGGGTAGAATGAAAAAATTCACATCAGGATTGTTTGTCACATTCCCGGTCGGGAAACTGCGGAAACTCATCGTCAGACTTTGCCATGCCTGAACTCCACCACCACCTGCATAGGTTTCATTATCATTGTTATTCAATGGGTTAGAGCCATCATTATCAAGGCGGTATTTCAAAACTGCGGTTTGAATACCTGAAACGTCATAGGCAAAAGTCCAGACAAAAAAATCGGACTGGTTCTGATGCTGCTGATAGCCATAATTGGGTCCGAAGCCTGTTCCTCCAGGATTGTAAGGATATCGCTGCGGGATGAAAACCGTTGGGGCAGTATTATCTGTTCCCTGATGCGCATTGATCACCTGATTGGCGAAATCGCAGGCATTGTTGCAGGCAAGCGATTGTTTTACTTCCATATCGAGCGAGGTTCCGTAATACATATAACCACTGTTGTAAGCTGGAAGCAGATAATGCCAGGCTCTTTCGGCAGCATTGGATGCGGTTGACGGATTGACAATATTGGCAATACTGAGTGTGCCTTGCAGATCTTCCGCCATCTGAACTCGGTTTTCGGCAGCGACAAGAACGGCCCAGTTGCGGGCATCTTCGGTCCAGCCTTCCGGATTGAACTGATAATCTGACGTATACATCGGCCACAACCAATTGATGAATTGCGGATGACCCCAGTCGTTGGCGGCATTTACCCAGGCGCCATCTTCCACATGCACAAGATCGTTTGCCGGAACCGGATGATTCGTCAAAAACTGCTGAATTGTGCTCGGGACATAGCCTTTCGAATTGGCTTCATAAGCGAAATTGGGCACCGAATTGGCATAATAATCATATCCGCCTCCCCAGGCATTGTCGCCGTCATGTGCCAGAAGCACCATTCCTGGATGCGTTGGAACTTCATAAGGGGCGATGCTTGCATCAATGGTGCCTGTTCCCATAGTCGAATAGCCATTCTGATAGCTAAGCACATCGTCCATCGGGATAACAGTGGTGAAATATTCCGTTCCGGTGGCCGGATCCACATATTTGGCTTTGTGTGCCTGATAACAATAAGGCGCAGCAAAAGTACCACCACGACCATCAATCTGACCGCTCCACCAATGCGTTCCATTGGTTGTGACTTTATCCGCCTGATTGGGCGGATCGATATTGCAACCGGCGGTTCCGTAATTCAGCGGATAATCGTTCAATGTTCGGGCAAGATGGCTGTTGGCAATCACGGTCCACTCGATTCCCTCTTCCTGCAAAGCCTTGATATTCCGTTCACTGAAGGCGCATTCGGCAGGCCAGTAGCCTTTTGAATACACGGGTGCACCTCCGAAATACTGGCTGTACAGATAACGATGCGCCTGAATCTGCCTACGAAGCATTTTATCACTCAGCAAAGGTGATAATGCGTGATCTTTTGTAAATGCTACGATATCCATGCGGGGTTTGCCTCCGGAAGTTGTCCAGCCACGGGCAGTCACAAAGTTGTTCTGCCAACCGCTTGAGTAGCCCCATTGTCCGGCCGATGCAAGACTATTCACGTTTTCCATCAAACATCCGGAATAATTCACCTGAGCACCGGCTTCCGGCAAGCCCAGCAGCGATTGAACCGCATCTTTGGCACGGTACTGATAGACGGCTTTTCGGTCCTCATTGCTGAAAATCTCCTGAATATTGTTCAGCGGATGCTGTTGCCCATCAGAATACCAGTTTCCGTTGTTCCACTTCAGATACTGCGATTCCCAGGCTTTCTGGTATTGATATGTATTCCATGTACTTGTTTCAGGCCAGTAAATGGGTTGTTCGAGGTGCCACAGATAGCTGGTGTGTACCTGCGCCTGAAGTGAAAAAGCCGGGATGAGGATGGTCATCACAGCAAAAATCCTCACGATTCTTTTCATGCTGAAAGTATTTCAGCAAATTTAGTGAGGATTTGTGATTATTAAAAGAAAGTTTTTAATATCTGATTATCAGTCTATTTCGTCGTTTAGCTCTTTCATCATGGCATCGACAAGGTTGTAGGCTCCATCCCAGATATCTGATATTCTGGCATCAAGCATATAACAGGGGGTAGTGAAGACCAGCTTTTCACCATCATATACCACATCGCCATGTTCGGTTTCAACATGTGTTCCGCCCATTGCCTCGATCACCTGAATGGTTCCTTCATCTGTTCCAATCGTAACATTCACATCTCCAAGAACTTTTGTGATAAATGTGGGAGAAATGCACATAGCTCCGATGGGTTTCTTTGCTTTGTACATCGCGAGAATGGCTGCTTCCACTTCCGGGTTCACTTTTGCATTCGCGCCTTCAAAAGCAACAGTTGAAAGGTTTTTCGCTGCTCCGAAACCGCCCGGAAACAAGAGTGCATCGAAATCTTTTTCATGAAAATCAGCCAACGGTTTGATGTTTCCGCGGGCAATGCGGGCCGCCTCGACCAATACGTTTCTTTGCTCCGGCATTTCCTTTCCGGTAAGGTGGTTAATCACATGATGTTGCATGATATCAGGGGCAAAACACTGATATTCAGCACCCATTTCCTGAATGGCGAGAAGAGCCAGTGTTGCTTCATGGATTTCGGCTCCATCATAAACCCCACATCCGGCCAGAACTACGGCAAATTTCTTCATATCTCAATTCGGTTTTGTTAGCCTTACAAAGATAAGGCAGGAAGGCAGTCAAAAATCAAATTTAATCTTCCGGAATCGAATTATTTCAAAAGCTGTCCACCAGACGAGCAAAATCAGAAATCCGACCGAATAAATTGTTGTCATACTGCTTTTCAGTACCGAGAACACATTGATGATCCTGATAAAAGTAACTGATAATGAAGGATATCTGATCAGAAGACTAATGATTCCGAAGTTTTCGAGATAATCGAAGGCTCCTGCAAAAAATGGAAGATAACACAGGATGAACCAGAGCGAATTCAGTTTTCCAAGCTTTTTTAAGATCCATGCCATCACCAGTGAGAAACCGACTGCGGAGAAAAACGG
>CAZVKW010000132.1:0-7626 GCA_964627945.1 uncultured Lentimicrobiaceae bacterium | reverse complement strand
AACCACGTTATCTGATGGGTGTGGGAACGCCGGCAAACATTCTCGAAAGCATTGCATTGGGTGTGGATATGTTTGATTGTGTGATGCCTACCCGTAATGGACGCAATGGTATGTTGTTTACTAGCGAAGGCATCATCAATATTAAAAACGAAAAGTGGAAAGACGATTTCAGTCCGATTGACCCCAATGGCCCTGTTTTTGTCGATTCACAGTATTCCCGGGCTTATCTCAGGCATTTGTTTGTTTGTGGAGAAATGCTCGGCAGCATGATTGCCAGTCTGCACAACCTCGGTTTTTATCTATGGCTGGTGAAAGAGGCGCGAAAACATATCATTGCCGGGGATTTCAGCTCCTGGAAAAACATGATGGTGATTAAGCTGGCCTCCCGGCTCTGAGGCAAAGATTCCATTACATTTGCACTGCAAACGCTGAATCCGGATGAAAATCATTGACTGGTACATCTTTAAAAAATTTATCGGAACTTTCTTTTACGCGATCTCGCTGTTGATCATCATCGTGATCATCTTCGATATTTCGGAGAATATCGAGGAATTTCTGAAAAACAATGCTCCACTCAAAGCCATCATAATAGACTATTACATCAATTTCATTCCGTATTTCATCAATCTGTTTGTCTATCTTTTCACCTTTATTTCGGTCATCTTCTTTACATCCAAAATGGCCGGAAATACCGAAATCATTGCTATTCTGAGTAGTGGCATCAGTTTCGGAAGGATGCTCAGACCCTACCTTTTTGCAGCGCTTTTGCTGGGAGTAATTTCTTTCTATCTCGGGAATTTTCTCATTCCACGGACTAGTGAGATCCGGCTCGATTTCAAAAATAAATACATGGGTAAACTAGCCAAAGATAAAGACAGGAATATTCATCTTCAGATTGAAAAAGGTGTTTTTGTTTATGTTGAAAGTTTCAATATGAAGGTAAACACTGGTTATAAATTCACCCTCGAAAAGTTTATCAACGAGCAAATGCAGTATAAACTACTGGCTGAAAAAATTGAATATGATTCGGTGCTGGCCAAATGGAAGGTGATAAACTATGTTGAAAGACACATCGATAGTTTGCACGAAAGCATTGTAAAAGGCAAAGAAATTGATACCACACTTAATCTGAAACCCACTGATTTATATAAGATTAAGGAAGATTATGAAGTGATGAATCTTTGGGAACTAAACCGCCATATTGAAAATGAAAAATTGAAAGGAAGTTCAGGAATCACCATGTATCAGGTTGAGATGAATAAACGGCTTGCATCTCCGGTTGCCATCCTTGTTCTTACCTTTATTGGAGTTGCGCTATCTAGCCGAAGAGTAAGGGGTGGAATTGGAATGCATCTTGGCCTTGGAATGGGTATTACTTTCAGTTATATACTTTTCATGCAGATATCGACTGTATTTGCTACCTACGGAAGCCTCTCCCCAGTATTTGCTGCCTGGCTTCCGAATATACTATTCTCCATCTTGGGCGCCTACCTAATTTACAAAGCACCAAAATAAGTCCTCTCTTAAGGATTTTTAAAACTTTCGTTGCGCTTCATTTTGTAGATTTGTCTTACCTAACAATTCCTTCATGGCAATTTTAAACACTTTGGTTTCCTGGCTGATGAACAAACGGATTCATCAGATCGAATTATTCATCAAATATCCGCATGAAGTGCAGGAAGAATGGTTCAACAAGCTGATCAATCAGGGTAAAATGACTGAATGGGGTAAAATTTACGATTACAAAAGTATCACTACTGCTCAACAATATGCTGAGCGTGTGCCTGTTAGCACCTATGAAGATCTAAAACCTTTTATCGACAGGCTAAGGCAGGGAGAACAAAACCTGCTCTGGCCAGAAGAAATAAAGTGGTTTGCCAAATCCTCCGGAACTACCTCAAGCAAAAGCAAATACATTCCGGTGAGTAATTCTTCGCTCGACGAATGTCATTTTAAAGGTGGAAAAGATATGCTTTCCATCTATGTGGCGAATAATCCTGATTCACAAATCTTTGATGGCAGAGGATTGGTCATGGGTGGCAGCCACAACATTGTTGAAGTGAACAATGAATCGTATTATGATGGGGATTTGTCAGCAATCATCATTCAGAATCTGCCGTTTTGGGCCCAGTTCATGAAAACACCTAATCTGGCCATCGCTCTGATGGACGAATGGGAAGCCAAGATTGAGCTCATGGCAAAGGAAACCATGCAACACGATGTAACCAGTATATCCGGTGTTCCTTCATGGACGATGGTGCTCATTAAGAGAGTGCTTGAACTTACCGGAAAAGACAACTTACTGGAAGTATGGCCAAATCTGGAAGTGTTTTTTCATGGAGGTGTAAGTTTTGATCCTTACCGCGAACAATTCAGGCATCTGATTCCTTCAGGGAGCATGAATTATATGGAAACCTACAATGCTTCGGAAGGATTTTTTGGAATTCAGGACCAGAAAAATTCAAATGAACTCCTGTTGATGCTCGATTATGGCATTTATTATGAGTTTATCCCTGCTGAAAATATTGATGATGAACATCCTAAAACAATTCAGCTCGATCAGGTGAAACTCAATCATAATTATGCTCTGATTATCAGCACAAACGCAGGTTTGTGGCGGTATATGATCGGTGACACCGTCACTTTCACCTCATTGAAACCTTACAGAATCAGGATTACCGGTAGAACCAAGAATTTTATCAATGCATTTGGAGAGGAACTGATTGTTGATAATGCCGATAAAGCCCTCGCAATTGCATGCAATAAATGCCGGGCGAGCATCACAGATTATACGGCAGCTCCAATGTATTTTAACGGTAATGAATCGGGTGCGCATGAATGGCTGATCGAATTCAGCGAATCGCCTGCAAATCTTGAATATTTCGCTGAAACCTTCGATAACGCCCTCAAATCACTCAATTCGGATTACGAAGCCAAACGATACCATAATATGATCCTCAGAGCACCCATCATTCGAAAAATGGAACAAGGAACATTTTATAACTGGCTGAAATCCAATGGCAAACTTGGCGGACAACACAAAGTTCCGCGGCTTTCGAACAACCGAACTATCGTTGAACAAATTTTATCAGGCATCTCCTCCTAAGCAGATAAATTCTTTATACTTTAGCACTCCTAAAAATTAACTGTATGCATATCGCTATTGCCGGGAATATCGGATCAGGAAAAACAACGCTTACCCGCTTGTTATCGAAACAATTCAACTGGACACCACATTACGAAGATGTCGAAAACAATCCATATCTGCATAGCTTTTATGAGGATATGCAACGCTGGTCGTTTAATCTTCAGGTGTATTTTCTGAACAGCCGCTTCCGTCAGGTGATTGATATCCGTCAAAGCGGTAAAACCATTGTTCAGGACCGCACCATTTACGAGGACGCCAATATTTTTGCTCCGAATCTGCATTCTATGAATCTGATGTCATCACGCGATTTTGATAATTATACATCCTTGTTCGAGCTGATGAGTCAGTTCATTCAGCCACCTGATTTGCTGATTTATCTTCGTGCTTCCGTTCCGACACTCGTAAACCAGATTCAAAAACGCGGCCGTGATTATGAAGCCAGTATCAGGATTGATTATCTGAAACTGCTGAATGAACGCTACGAAGCCTGGATTTCAAAATATACAATCGGAAAACTCCTAATTTTCGAAGTGGACGAAATCGACCTCGAAAAGCCTGAAGATCTGAGTTTTGTCATCGAAAAAGTGAATACCGAACTTCACGGATTGTTTTAAACCCGGTTCACAAATGCGAATCATCGGCATCATCCCTGCACGTTATGCTTCGACCCGTTTTCCGGGCAAACCACTTGCTCTGATCAACGGAAAAAGTATGATCCGGCGGGTATATGAACAGGCAAAGGCAGCCTCCGAACTTCAGGATGTGCTTGTTGCTACTGATGATGAACGAATTGCTGCTGAGATAAAATCCTTTGGCGGAAAATTTGTCATTACCCGAAACGATCATATCAGCGGCACAGATCGCTGTTTCGAAGCACTCTGTCATCAGGGAAGCCATTTCGATGCCGTGATCAATATTCAGGGTGACGAACCCTTTATTCAACCGGAACAAATCAATCAGGTGGCACGCCTGCTGCAGGATGGAGTAACAGAAGTCAGTACCCTGGCTTATCAGATCACAAAAAATGAGGAGCTATTTAGCCCGAACCATGTGAAAGTGGTTTTTGGTGCCAACGGACGGGCCTTGTATTTCAGCCGCCATCCAATCCCATACGTCAGAAACTGTGAACCGGATCTTTGGCTCACGCAACAGGCTTATTATAAGCACCTTGGAATTTACGGTTACCTTAGCCAGAGCCTTGAAAAAATCACATTGATGAAGCCATCCGTGCTTGAAAAAGCTGAATCACTCGAACAGCTCAGATGGCTCGAAAATGGTTTACAAATCACGGTTGGTATTACACAAACCGAAAGTGTGGGCATCGACACACCGGATGATCTGGAAAAAGTATTGAAACTTTTTCAGTGATACGCCGTAAAGTACGTATCTTAGCAGACTGATTTCCGCGAAAAAAGGACTAAAAAAAAGAATGAAAATAGCGCACTATATAGCTGATTTATTGTTTGAGCACGAATGTGTGGTCATTCCGGGACTTGGAGGTTTTATCTCCAAGGATCATCCGGCTTCCATACATCCTCTTAAACATCAGTTCAGACCGCCTTCACGCGAAATAGTGTTCAATCCTCACCTTCGTACAAACGATGGTTTACTGCTATCCTTAATCGCACAATCCGAAAATCTTTCGTATCAGGATGCCAAAAGCAACCTGGATCGATTCGTTTTGAAATGTATCGACGGCCTGAACAAAGGACATCGCATCCATTTCCGGAATATCGGAAGTATTGCTTTCAATAAGGATAAACAAATCGTATTCATTCCGGATGAAAACCAAAACTATATGGCCTCTAGTTTTGGGCTTACGAGTTTTGTTTCACCGGCAATCGCTCGTGAGGGTTTCTCCGAAAGAATTGAAAATCAGGTTTTTGGAAAGACAAAGAAATCAAAAGAAGTTCCGCAAAGCATTCAACCGGTAATCAAACCCGAGAAACGCAAGGAACCAAAACCTTCTGATGCCGACTATGGCAGGCAGATGCTTGTTTCCAAAAAACCAAGTAATGTCAAACGCCAGTGGTATATGGTGGGAGCATTTGTGCTCATCATGGGTTTCGCCTGGAGTTATATGAACAAGCATATTGTTCAGCAATATTACAATGCATACGCAGGTCTGGTTCCTTTCTTTTATTCAAGTCCGAATGATTATCTCCTCGTTAACAGCGAGAAATTCCCGATCGAAAAACTACTTTCAGGTGTGAAAGTCATCAATAGTCTGGATAACAGAACTACTAAACCCGGACTGGTTGCCATTGAAAACAATCTTGAACATGCCATTCAACCAATTGAACAAAGCATCGAAAACCCGACCATTACTGATACAGCTAGCGCAATTCCGGATTCTTATTTGCCAGATAATCAAATAAATACCTACGAGCAGCCGGATATTAGCAATCAACAGGATATTACACAAACAACCATTTCTCAATCCGAGAATTCACTTCCGGATGTTACTCAGGCTGAGATCAGGACAGTCGAAAAAGCAAAGGAAACTATTGTAAAAACAGAGCCGGAGCCAGAAGTCGTGATTTCTGAGCCAAGCGGACCTCAGTATCTGATTATTGCTGGCGCATTCCGCGAAAAAACCAATGCTGAAAAGCTTATACTTGATCTTAGTGCTCGAGGTCACAATGCAGTTATGTCAGGTCAGAACAAACGCGGTCTATGGCTGGTAAGTATCGGTCGGTATGATATGCTTTCAGATGCCCAAAAACAGTTGGAAACTGTTCGTCGCGAAGAAGGAAAAGATCTCTGGATACTGAAAATGTAAAACCGAATCCATCAAAGTGGGAAGAAAGAAAAAACTCATTCATTTTGCTGAAAATGAGACATTTGGAAATTTATTCCAATACAATTTTGAACAACTCCAAAACGAAGGATTTCCGCTAAAAAGCCAATGGAATAGTGAGTTTTTTAAAAACGATCACCCCATCGTTCTGGAATTAGGATGCGGAAAAGGTGAATACACCATCGGCCTGTCGAAAGCCAATCCACAAAAGAATTTCATTGGAGTAGATGTCAAAGGAGCCCGGCTCTGGCGTGGATTGAAAACCGCAAGGGAGGAAAATATCCAGAATACTGCCTTTGTGCGCACGCATATCGAACTGATTGAACATTACTTCGGTCCGGATGAAGTTAGTGAAATCTGGATTACTTTCCCCGACCCGCAACCCCGTTTACCACATGTTAAAAGACGACTTACTTCACCCGCGTTTTTAATGCGATACAGGAAATTTTTGCAAAAAGACGGGATCATTCATTTGAAGACCGACAGTCAGCTCTTGTATGATTTTACACTTGAAACAATTGAAAATGAAGGTCATACCTTGGTTTACAATACCCAGGATCTGTACAATGAATCAGGTGAGATGGAGGTAAAAAACATCCGTACTTTTTATGAGCAACACTGGCTGCATCAGGGATTATCCATCAAATACATTGTTTTCAAATTGCGCCATGCCTGATATTTCGGATTTTTTTCAGCGTGTTTTTGAAGTTGCACGTCTGGTGCCTTATGGCAGGGTTACCAGCTATGGAGCTATCGCACGCTATCTGGGTTCAGGAAGATCAGCACGTATGGTGGGTTGGGCAATGAACCAGTCGCACCATCATCCAGTTCCGATTCCGGCTCATCGTATTGTAAACAGAAACGGGATGCTAACGGGTAAATTCCATTTCGGAAGTCCGGGCATTATGCAGGAAATTCTTGAAAATGAAGGATTTGTGATCGAAGACGATCAGATCATGAATTTCAGGGAACGATTCTGGGACCCCTCAGTTGAATTGAATACCGATTAACTGGTTCCTCTGATCACCAGTCTGGTTTTGATGACTTTCCGAACCGGTTTAAAATCCTTGATATCTTCATCATCTTTCAGACGGCGAAGTAGTTGCAGACAGGCTTCGCGACCTAATTCAAAGCCAAACTGATCAACAGAACTCAACTCTGGTTCGATAAGCGCTGAGGATTTGCTGTTTTCAAAACCAACAACTTTGATTTTATCCGGAACCTTGATTCCTAAGGCATTGGCCGCTTTCACAATGGCGATTGCAGACATATCGTTTACTGCAAAGAATCCATCCGGATGATCGGGTTTGCGTAAGATTTCATTGGCTGCTTTGCGGGCAGTATCAAAAGTATCCGCAAGCACTACCAAAGAAGGATCAAAATGAATTCCATGTTTAAGCAATGCATCATGGTATCCTGACAAGCGGCTTTTACCAATCGCAAGTGACTGAGGAGCAGCAAAATGGGCAATTCTGCGGCATCCTTTTTCAATCAAATGGTTCACAGCGAGAAAAGCCCCCTGATAGTCATCAGCAACTACCTGATCGGCCTGAAGTTCATCAGTAACACGGTCGAAGAATACGACAGGAATCTCATTATCAACAAGTTTCTGAAAATGACTAAAATCGCGTGTTTCTTTTGAAAAGGAAACCAGGACTCCATCTACCCGATTCGTTAG
>CAZVKW010000131.1:2707-7655 GCA_964627945.1 uncultured Lentimicrobiaceae bacterium | reverse complement strand
CTAATTACTACGAAATTATAAAACAATCACCGAATTGTGTGAGCCTACTCCTGAGGCAACAGTTTTATCGGCTTCTTCATCGTTGAACCATTGCGTACCGGCAACATAGCGAAACTGGTATTCAGTACCGTTTTCAAGTTCGATAGCATGGCTGAACGAACCGTCTTTCAATGCTTTCATCATGTCAGAACTTGTGCTCCAGTTATTGAAATCACCTGCAACAGCAACTTCTGATGCTCCGCCTGCCTGTTCTTTTGTCACTTTGAAACTTACTTTGGTAACCGCTTTGGTTTTGGATACTTGTTTTTTGATGCTCATTTTTCTGGTTTTAATGATCATTAGGTTTACACTCACCACATCCGGTTTTTTTGACCGGCGGTGAAACAAAAATAGACAGAATCAGATCAATAGAAATTCGGTGAAATTCATAAAATGGGCCTAAATATCAGTTAATGAGAGTGTTATTATAATTGATTGATTTTCAGAAATCTAATGCAAACGGTTTCGAAACAGATTGATTATGACATATTTGCCTTTTATTTGACCTTCGCTTGGCAAAAAACGTATTTTTGCAGCCCGGTTTTTAGGTCGGTTTTCAGGAGAAAGACAATGGAGAATAAACAAAAAGCAGGAAGATACGAACGCATTTACGAGCAACTGACTGAATTGTTGGTAAAAAGCAACAATCCGGTTTCTGAAATGGCCACAATCAGTGCTTTATTGCATCACAAAATGAAGTTTTTCTGGACAGGTTTTTATCTGTTGCAGGATGGAAAACTACAGGTAGGACCATATCAGGGATCGTTGGCCTGCATTGATTTAAAAAAAGATACAGGGGTTTGCTGGGCTGGTATAAATCGTGCAGAAACAGTTGTTGTTGCCGATGTGCATGCTTTTGATGGACATATTGCCTGCGATGGCAGGTCAAAGTCAGAGATTGTTGTTCCTGTTTTTAGTCGCGAAAACAAAATTGTAGCCGTTTTGGATATCGATAGCGATCAATTAAATACATTCGATGATACGGATGCAGAATGGCTCCAAAAAATTGTTAAACTCATTGATGCCTGAGCACTTAGGCTGAAATAGTGTAATTTTGTCCAAGATTTAGCTGAATTGGAAGGAATCCTTTACATATTATTCATTTTCGCAATTGGTTATAATACCTTTCCGCTTGCGCTGGGTCTCAATCGTGATAAGCGTAATACATTAGTAACCAATTTAATGCATGCCATCATCTTTGGTTTGGTTCAGGGTGTGATGTTCAAATTAGGCTCGTTGCTGGGCGAATCCTTCATGTACCTATTTGTTGAACGATTCAAACTGGCTGTTTTCGGAATTCTTCTGGCGGTAAGTATTCGCATGGGCATTGAGTCGTTTAAAATATTAAAAGGGGCCAGACTCTTTTCGTTCGATAATTATATCAAATTCCTGATTCTGGCTGTTGCTGCCGGCATCAATACACTCATCGTCGGTATGACAGCCGAATATATCACTCCTTTCGAAACACTCATGACACTGGTACTCATTATCGTTGGTTTCGGATGGTCGATCCTAGGTCTCAGCATGAATCTGAGCCGAAAAAACATCATATTATCAAGCATAATTCATATTATCTCTTCTATCATCATCCTTGCAACAGGATTGGTTTTTCTTTTTTCAACATAATTAAATCTATGAAATTCAATGCGTTAAAAGTCAGCTTCATGCTGACTCTGCTTTTCTTCACTCTATTGATTAACGGAATTCAGGCTCAACCACCAGCTGGATATTATAATACTGCAGCCGGACTGAAAGGTCAGGCGCTTCAGTTGGCTCTTTATAATATTATCAAAGGTCATTCTTCTGAATCGTACGGAGATCTCTGGACAGATTTCCAGACAACTGACAAAAAGTCAAATGGGAAGGTTTGGGATATGTATTCCGATATTCCCGGTGGCACACCTGCTTATGAATACACTTTTGGTACAAATCAGTGTGGCAATTATAGTGGTGAAGGCGATTGTTATAACCGTGAGCATTCCTGGCCAAAAAGCTGGTTCAACGATGCAAGTCCAATGTATACCGATCTTTTCCATCTTGTCCCGACTGATGGCTATGTGAACGGACGCCGTTCAAATTATCCTTTTGGTGAAGTGGGAACTGCCAGTTGGACTTCTACCAACGGAAGTAAAGTAGGTTCATGCAACTTTCCGGGTTACTCAGGTACTGTATTTGAGCCCAGAGACGATTTTAAAGGCGATTTTGCCCGTAATTATTTTTATATGGCTACCCGTTATGAAAACGTGATCGCAAACTGGGAAAATTATGATTCAAACGGCGATGCTGTTATGAACGGCACTGCCTATCCTGCTTTTGAACCCTGGGTGGTAAGTTTATTGCTTTCATGGCACGAAGCTGATCCGGTGAGCGCCAAAGAAACCGCACGTAATAATGCTGTATATGGCATTCAGGGCAACCGCAATCCGTATATTGACCATCCGGAATATGCTGCTTTTGTCTGGGATCCATATGTCGGAACAAATGAATGGACAGTTAGTCAGGCAAAGTTGATGGTTTGGCCCGTTCCGGCTTCATCACAGGTGAGTTTTATCCTCGAAAACTATGCAGCAAGCGATCAGTTGAAGATGGCTGTGACCGATCTTTCTGGACGCATTGTACTTGAAAAATCAGTTGAAGTATCACAAACCGTTTTAGTTGATGATTTTTATCGTCTTCAATCCGGTTTTTATATGCTGACAGTGACTGATCATGGCAAAATTATTGTCTCCGCAAAACTGATGAAGAACTAATAAAGATTTTAAGATGACAAAAATCCGAATCACAAAACAGTTCAGGTTTGAAATGGCGCATGTGTTGCTGGGCTATGACGGTCCGTGCAAAAATGTGCATGGCCATTCCTATGAACTCAATGTGACTGTTCGCGGAACAGCAAATATTGCTTCCGGACACCCGAAGCTTGGGATGGTGATGGATTTTGGCGATCTGAAAAAGATTGTCCGTGAGCAGATTATCGATATTTTCGACCATGCTCTGGTTTTGAATCAGGAAATGCCCGATAATATACTTGACAATCTTCAGCAACATTTTGAACAGGTGATCCTGCTGCCTTATCAGCCTACTAGTGAGATGATGGTAGCAGATTTTGCAGGGCGAATTGCCAGTCATTTACCTCCCGGACTCGAACTCGTACATCTGATGCTTCGTGAAACCGCTACCAGTTATGCCGAATGGCTGGCTGATGATAATTGATAATACATTCTGAAGAATATAGCCGTGAGCGACAAACTGTCAGGGTTTTTTCTCCCGGGCGAACAAAATCAAAATGGCACTGTTTTCGATGAATAGAATCTAAAATACACGAATACTATGAGCAATAACACTGAACACATTGAATGTCTGATCATTGGATCAGGTCCTGCTGGTTATACAGCTGCCATTTATGCCGCCCGTGCCGATCTGAAACCTGTTATGTATCAAGGCATGCAACCTGGTGGACAGTTAACCACTACCACCGAAGTTGAGAATTTCCCGGGAAACAAGCATGGTGTTACCGGCCCGGAAATGATGGACGGTTTGAAAGAACAGGCCGAACGCTTTGGTACCGATACGCGCTGGGGTGTTGTAACCGAAGTCGACACCACTTCCAGACCTTTCAAGGTGAAAGCTGATGACGGCAAAGAAATAATGGCCGAAACGATCATTATTGCTACCGGAGCTACTGCCAAATATCTTGGACTTGAATCGGAAGAGAAATTTAAAGGCGGCGGCGTTTCGGCATGTGCCACCTGTGATGGATTTTTCTATAAGGGGAAAGATGTTGCTGTTGTCGGGGGAGGAGATACTGCGGCCGAAGAAGCCACTTATCTGGCAAAACTCTGCCGCAAAGTGTATCTTATCGTCCGTCGTGACGAGCTTCGTGCTTCCAAAGCCATGCAAAACAGGGTGGTCTCCACTCCCAATATAGAGGTGCTTTGGAACCACCAGACGAAAGAACTTTTTGGTGAAGAATCAGGATTCATGAAAACCCTCAAAGGAGCTGTTCTCATCAACAACAAAACCCACGAAGAGCGCAGCATCGATATCGATGGCTTCTTTGTTGCCATTGGCCATCAGCCAAACAGCGATTTGTTTAAAGGCGTAATTGATATGGACGAAACAGGTTATATCATCACTAAACCCGATTCAACTGCCACCAATATCCCGGGTATTTTCGCTGCAGGCGATGTGCAGGATAAGTCATTCCGTCAGGCAGTTACGGCTGCCGGAACAGGATGTATGGCTGCTTTGGAAGCTGAACGTTTTTTAGCATCGGTTAACGATTAACATTTCAGATGGGGCTTTAATTGAAGCCTTATTCGAATGATCTTGACCACAGAATCCCGGATTTACAGCAAATCCGGAATCCTGTGGTTTTTTAATCCCACACTTTCATTATCTTTGCAAGCGATTGTATATCAATGATTTCCAGACATGACTGTTGCTGATCTTATTTCAAGGGATTTTAGTCCGGAGTTCCGTTTTTCGGCCAGCCGGAGCAGTGGTGCTGGTGGCCAGAATGTGAATAAGGTCAATACGCGAATGGAGTTACGCTTTGATATAAGTGCTTCAACGAAACTTAGTGAGGAAGAAAAAGCTTTGTTGCTCGAAAAATTGGCAGGCAGGATCAATGCTGACAATGAACTTTTGATCGTTTCTCAGACTGAACGTAACCAGTTGGGAAACAAGGAAAAAACATTGGAAAGGTTTTATATTTTACTTGCAAAAGCCCTTACCCCCCGGAGACCCAGAAGAGCAACACGGCCAACCTTGGCTTCGAAGGAAAGAAGAATCACGGATAAAAAAATCCTGTCAGAGAAAAAACAAAGACGCGGAAACCTGGAATAGTTTACATTTTTCTGCTTATCTTCCTGAAAAACAGGATGAACGACAAAATAATTACCGTTTCGAT
>CAZVKW010000131.1:0-2607 GCA_964627945.1 uncultured Lentimicrobiaceae bacterium | reverse complement strand
AGGGTGAAATTCGGGTTAAACAGCCGCAGATATTGAATAAGCCAGGTGTTATAATTGAATATTTTGCGCAAATGATTCGAATCGACTTCGTTGTTCTGGTTCAGCACATCCAGAAATGAATTATACACATGCAGGGCGTTGTTCACAGCTACGGTTTCACAGATCATATAGCTATCAATGGCTGTCATGCGGATGATTTCGTTGTCGGTAATGTCACTGCGCACATCCCAGAAATAGATCGGAAAAACGCTGTAAAAAACATGTTCTTCATACGTCATGGAAGCATCTTCGGCTTCATACATTTTGATCGTGTTTTGCAAGAGTTTGTCTTCCTCGCGGTAAAAAATGTGTACAAAATAATTGTAGCTGTCATCTTTCGAATGAAGTCCCGTTTTTTCGATACCTGAAGGAACTCCAAAATGGTAGAAATCTGATTTTCGAATGATTCCAATGGTGTCAAGCGCATCAATTACCTGGCTGATCTCTTCAAAATGAGCATCAATCAATTCGGCAGATGCGTCGCCTGTCGACTCAATGGCCGAAGGATCAGTATCATTTGCAGGACCGGTATATACATAAACCGGTGCTATATTCAGGAAACCAAAGGTGTTGATGATCATTCGGAATGAACTGAGTTGAAATGCAATTCCATTTTCCAATAGTTGTTTATTATATTGAATAACAGCATTTTCAGATAAACTCAGACAGATTTCTACAGGCCGGAATGAATAATTTCCGATTGGATTTTCGGAAAATGACAACACAAGGCCACCATCAGAAAAAATACCTGGTGGCAGTATAGCCTGCAAACGTCGATTCACATCAGCGGGATCGGATTCGGTGTTGATTATTTTGGCGTTGAGCGACCAGATTCTGTTTTCAAGATATTTGATCATGGTTTTTGGGTTTTTGGATCTGAGATAGCAGAATTATTGTGATTTAAGTTTAATTATACCATACGGGTTCATGTTTTTGTGCATTGAAGATAAGCCAAATTTCTTCGTGAATAAGCTTGATTCTCAGAAAAATACAATTTTCTAATTAATATTCAATCAATCACTTAACAATAAATTTATCTTAACTTGATAATAAATTAGGAAGAAGTAGCCTACATTTGCGTTTTCTGAGTGAAAATTCGACCCTGATCATCAAAACCTGACATCGGAGGAGGAGCTTGATAAGGATCAAAACTTCAAACAAATACGGTATGAAACTGAGTAAATTATTTACTTTTCTTGCGCCCGATGAGGCCTCTTTTGTTCAACATTTCGTTGATGTTGCCGATAATCTTATTAAAGCAACCGAATTGATGAAGGGCCTGATGCTTACGCAAAGCATGGGGGAGCGCGAGGAGTTCTTCGTTAAGATTAAAAATGCCGAAATCACAGGTGATAAACTTACCGAAGTCATTAATTTTCATCTCAATAAATCGTTTATCACGCCATTCGACCGAGAGGATATCCACGAACTGGCTTATAAACTGGAGGATGTTTTAAACAATCTGTATGCTGCCAGTCAGCGCATTAAGCTTTATAAACCCGCTAAGCTTTCGAAAGAAATGGTTCAGGTTACTGAAATCATCGGGTTAATTGCTATTGAGATCAGAGAAGCTATTTTGCTTCTTGATCATGCAATTTTACATAAAGATGGCATTATCAAAGCCTGTGACCAGATCAATATACTCGAAAACAAGGCCGATCATTTGCACAGTATGGGAATTTCAAAGCTTTTCGACGAGGAAACAGATACAACAGAACTCATTAAAGCCAAAGAAATTCTTGTTTCACTCGAAAAAGCCGCAGACAGATCGGAGCACGTTTCAGATGTGATTCGTACCATTCTGCTGAAGATGGCCTAAGCCTGATTTCGCTGATATCCAAAACATATCTGAAGGCATTTTTCTTATATTTGCCACTCAAGCAGTATCCACTTTATGAGTCGGCCCACAACACGTGAACACAAGATAATCATTGCTTCCTGGAACAGTATTTTTGGAAATGCTTTTCTTTCAGTTACCAAAATCGTTACTGGATTCTTCTTTGGAAGTATGGCCCTTGTTGCCGATGGTGTTGATTCGGCCAGTGATATAATCACTTCACTCATTACCCTGCTTACAGCCCGTATTATTTCGAAGCCACCGGATATGAAATATCCTTATGGCTACGAAAAAGCGGATACGATTGCGTCTAAGTTGCTGGCATTCATTATTTTCTTCGCCGGAGCACAACTGGCAATTACAACCGTACATCGTCTTCTCGAAGGCCAGACAAGCGAGATGCCTTCCCTATTAGCAGTATTTGTAATCCTGCTTTCAATTGCCGGAAAGCAGTTTCTAAGTTTCTACTTAGATCGTGTGGGAAAGAAGACGGACAGTGAAATGCTGCGGTCAAATGCTAAAAATATGCAGAGCGATGTAATAATTTCATCCTCTGTGCTTCTTGGATTGATATTTACCCACATCTTTAAAATGCCTGTTCTTGACCTGATCACTGCATTAGCAGTAAGTGGTTGGATTATGTTTGTAGCGATTCGTATCATCGTGCAATCGAGCCGAACCCTGATGGACCGGATTGAGGATCCGGGTATTTATAAATCCATTACCGAAGC
>CAZVKW010000130.1:3457-7854 GCA_964627945.1 uncultured Lentimicrobiaceae bacterium | reverse complement strand
GTCTCCGGTCTCCCAACTTCCGTCTTTACTCTACCATTACAGCATCAAACTTACAAACGTTGTAACACTCGCCGCATTTGATACAAAGATCCTGATGGATACTATGAACGATCTTGCGACCACCTTCGATGGCTGCAACGGAGCATTTCTTTCCGCAAACCATACAACCGGTGCATTTGTCCGGGTCGATGGTATAAGTCAACAGCGGCTTACACACCTTGGCCGGACATTTTTTCGCAAAAATATGTGCCTCATATTCGTGTCTGAAATATTTCAGGGTAGTCAGAACCGGGTTAGGTGCTGTTTGACCGAGTCCGCAAAGCGAATTATTCTTGATCTGATCAGCCAGAATTTCCAGTTTTTCGATGTCAGATGACTCTCCTTTGCCTTCGGTAATCCGTTCGAGGATCTCCAGCATACGTTTGGTCCCGATGCGACAGAAAGTGCATTTTCCGCAGGATTCATCCTGGGTGAAATGCAGGAAAAATTTGGCCAGATCGATCATGCAGGTGGTTTCGTCCATAACGACCATACCGCCCGATCCCATGATTGCACCCGTTGCGTTTACTGAATCATAATCAACGATGGTATGACCCAATTCAGCCGGAATACATCCGCCTGAAGGTCCACCGAGTTGCACTGCCTTGAATTTCTTATCGTTCTGAATGCCACCACCCAATTTGTAAATGATATCATTGATTGTGATTCCCATCGGAACTTCGACCAATCCACCATGTTTGATTTTCCCTGTCAGGGCGAAAACCTTTGTTCCTTTGCTTTTTTCAGTTCCATAAGCCGCATATGCAGCTGCACCCTGATTCAGAATCCATGGAACATTGGCCCATGTTTCGACATTGTTGATATT
This sequence comes from uncultured Lentimicrobiaceae bacterium, assembly GCA_964627945.1. Taxonomy (GTDB): domain Bacteria; phylum Bacteroidota; class Bacteroidia; order Bacteroidales; family F082; genus CAJBPB01. The sequence continues at coordinate 6,989 of CAZVKW010000130.1, read as the reverse complement.
CGTGGGTTTTTTCCACAATCCGCTCACAGCAGGAAATGGAGGCCGTTTCCGGGGCATCCCGCGCTGGCCTTCGATGGAGGCGATCAGGGCGGTTTCCTCACCGCAAACAAATGCGCCGGCTCCTTCTTTCACAAAAATATCGAACGAAAATTCCGTTCCGAAAATATTATTTCCGAGATAACCTTTTTCACGGGCTTGTCCGATAGCAATATTTAATCGCTTGATTGCCAATGGGTATTCAGCACGACAATAGATGATCCCGTTCGAAGCACCGATGGCATAGCCTCCGATGATCATGCCTTCGAGCACCGCGTGCGGATCGCCTTCGAGGAGAGAACGGTCCATAAACGCACCCGGATCGCCTTCGTCGGCATTGCAGATGATGTATTTCTGACTGTTTTCGTTCTGAAAAGCAAATTTCCATTTCATCCCGGTTGGGAAACCACCGCCTCCCCTGCCACGCAAGCCGGAATCAAGTATGGTCTGGATCACGTCCATGCGACCAGTCTTGTTCTGAAAAATATTTTTCAGTGCTTTGTAGGCATCGTTTGCTTCGGCTTCGGGAAGCGATTCAGGATCAATATAACCGCAATTACGCAAGGCGATCTTTACCTGACCGTTGAAATATGCATCTTCAGAAGCTTCGCTGAAAGAAGAATGAACCGCCATTGAGCCGACCATTTTCTTTGTTGTGAAATGCTCTTCGATCACGGCAAGCACCTTATCTTCGGTCATATCACCGTAAATCACTGATCCAAGTTGATCCTGCACTTCCACAAGGGGCTCTTTATAACACATCCCGATACAGCTTGTTTTGGCCAGATCGAAACTGTAAGCGCCACTTTCGGCCAGTACACGGAGTTTTTCATATGTTTTGGAGGCTCCTGCTGCAATACCGCAACTGCCGAGCCCGACAATCACTTTGGGTTTTAATGTTGCTTCCATGATTGCTTACTTTTCTGTTTTAACAACTTCCTTAATTTCACGAAGCACCTTCACAGCCGATTTTCCGCTGAGTTTGCCATAAGTATTATCGCCGATCATCATCACAGGAGCAAGAGAACAGCAACCCAGACAGGCAACTGATTCGAGTGTGAACAGTCCATCAGGCGTTGTTTCACCGTCTTTCACTTCCAGCTCGTCTTTCAAAGCATCTGTAATGGAGTTGGCATTCTGCACATGACAAGCCGTTCCATGACAGACTTTGATGATGTTTTTTCCGACGGGACTCAGTCTGAACTGAGCATAAAAAGTTGCAACACCATAAATATCAGCAACTTCAACTCCTGTTTCTTTCGAAATCATTTCAAAAGCCGGAGCAGGAATATAACCGTAAAGATGTTGGGTGCCCTGCAATAAGGGAATAAGGCTCCCGCTTTTATTTCTGTATTTCTCAAACAGATGACCGAGCGGGCTCAGATCAGCCTGCAAGGATTCCGGAATGACTTTTCCGGCCTGGATTCGTTGAATGCGCATAAGATTTTGTTTACAGACTTACGTCTTCTAGCGAACTAAGGTAGAAAAAAGCGCAATGGAAACCAGAGGCATCAGCGAAGGCCTGGCAATTTATTTTAAGTCTAAATAATTGAGGCAATATCTCAACAGAAACATCCTTACAATGAATGGTTTATAGAGGAACACAGACAAAGTGCCGGGTTTTTAATTACTTTTATTCGCGATTCGAAACTCAGTAAATTACGCAGGCCAAGTGCAAGATTCGCTGAACTGATTTCAAACCATTGCAAACATTTTTAACAATAAAATAAGCCGTTCAGGCAACCTTTCCGAAAACCGGAGTTATAGTGCAAAGTATGCAGAAGAAGGACGAAACATTAGTTACCAGACTTCAGAAAGGCGAAAGAAAAGCAATGGAAGAGCTATATGAAACATATTCACCTGTCCTACTGGGAGTTGCGATGCGATACAGCAACCGGCGCGAAGATGCTGAGGATCTGGTGCACGAAGCTCTGCTGCGTATTTTGAAAGGAGTGCGTGATTTTCGGGAAACTTTTGCAGGATCATTCGAGGTTTGGATGCGTCGGATCACGGTGAACCAATGCTTATCGGCCCTGAGGAAAAAGAATGATTTTCAGAATCAGATTTCAATTGAAAGGCTGGAAACCAATCTGGTAGATACTGATGAAGAAAGCCTCGAACTACCAGATCTGAGCCCAGAACAACTGCTTGCCATGATGCAATCACTGCCCGATGGTTACCGCACTGTTCTCAACCTTTACGTTTTTGAACAATTATCACATAAAGAGATAGCCAAAGAATTGAATATCAGCGAAAATACTTCAAAATCGCAACTTGCCAAGGCAAGAATGGCGATGAAACGTAAACTCAGTCAATTACAAAACAAGGAGGAGTTTGCCTGATGAAAGAACAAGAAAAAATGGATTCGTGGTTACGATCAGGACTGGAGAATTACCAGCCAGAGACCAGTCAATCAGCAAAGGAACGCTTCCTTATGGATGCTGCAAGCCTGTCAGGAAAAGGAAATAAAAAATCTTTTTGGCTGATTCCGGCATTGCTTGCAATCGCCACTTTTACGGCTACAATTTTTATTGTGTGGCCAACAGATGAGCAAGCAACTCAAATTATTGAAAATACTGACAAACAAATCACTACATCAGTTAATACCCAATTAACTAAAGAAAATACTCAATCCGGATCAGCAAATATTCAGGCCTCAATTCCAATTGCACAAACGACTGAAAAGATTACAAACGAATCAACTCAGCTTCCTAAAGAAATTGAAACTTCTGCTGAAATTCAACAAAATAACAGCATCAGTAAAGGTCAAACTTCTTTAACTGAACCTTCAATAATTCTTCAGGATTCAGAAACGATTAGCAAAGCACCTGTTCAGGAAAAGTCGGATAATGTAAATATAGCTGAAGCATCAGAGGTTCAGAAAAGTGCTTTGAAAGAGAAGGATGAACTTCCAATCAGAAAAAAATCACTTCAAAGCGATCATGACCGGACGATCAGTCTGTATTACCGGCCAGAAATGATCTGGAACATCATTGAAAACGAAAAACTTGTTCACAATCTCGGACTCGAATGGCAATATAAACTATTCAATAACAGATATGTACTCGGAACAGGATTAGGTGTTTCGATGAGCGAAGGCTATTATGAATATGCCATCGACTACAATGAATATCTTGGATCTTACGAAAAACTGGATTCGATTAGTTTTGTATGGGATCAGGAGAATTTTTCCATGTCAAGAACACTTTATACCTCTCCTGAGGAAGTGTTCGATTCTGTCATCCGCACTGACTACGAACGTGTATACCGCAAATTCGTCTATCTTCAGATTCCTTTGCTGATGGGTTATGATTTCATCCAAAAGGAAAATTATTCGGTCGGAATTCGTTTTGCTCCCATCCTTTCGGTCCTTTTAACGAAAAACACGATTGATTTTCAATATGATGCCGGTCTGAATCAGATTGTTCAGATTAACCGGATCACGCCCGAACGTGTGCAGACAAACTGGCAACTCACCACCGGAATCAATCTAACA
>CAZVKW010000130.1:0-3357 GCA_964627945.1 uncultured Lentimicrobiaceae bacterium | reverse complement strand
TGGCTGTCAGGCTGATTTCTCGTATTACCAGACTGGTGACACTGAATTTCAGTTTACGAATCAGTCAGCAGGCGAAAACCTGAGCTATTTCTGGACTTTTGGCGATGACACTTTCTCCTATGAAGAAAATCCTGTGAAAAGTTATTCCTACACAGGCATCTTCGAAGTTACACTGAACATCTCAAATCCTGATTCTTCGTGTAATGCTTCAACAACCCAATACCTTCTGGTGGGTGATACAATTGTTGAAAATTGTCAGGCTGCATTCTATACTGTACCTTCACCAAACAGTTTCGAAATTGCCTTTTTTGATATATCGATCGGAAATCCAACCCAATGGATATGGGAATTTGGTGACGGAATTACTTCAAACGAACAAAATCCCGTCCATCAATACACCATGACCGGTGAATATATCGTTACCCTGACCATTCAGAATGCTGATGGAAGCTGTAATTCTACCGTTTCGCAAGTCATTCTCATCGGCGGACAAAGTGGTTGTTTTGCCTGGTTTGCAGCTATTACTGAAAACGGAAATACAGTTGGTTTTCTGGATAAAAGCATGGGGAATATCACCCAATGGTTCTGGGATTTCGGTGATGGGAGTACCTCTATCGAATCTTCACCTGTACACACTTATGCTGAAGCCGGATTTTATCAGGTTTGTCTGACTATTTCATCAAACGACAGCTCCTGTTGGGATATGTCGTGTCAGACTGTCACTGTTGGACAGGCAACAGAATGTCTGGCCCAGTTCACCTATTATCCTGATTCAACAGAAAATCAAGCTGGTATTCAGTTTATCGACCTATCCTATGGAAATCTGACAAACTGGAATTGGAGTTTCGGTGACGGAACAGGTTCAACCGAACAAAATCCGGTGCATGTTTTTACAACTGACGGAGTTTATAATGTTTGCCTCACTGTAAGTGGCGAAAACTGCCAAAGCAGTTGGTGCGAACAGGTCACTGTTGGCGAAACCGAGCCCGGATGTTTTAATTATTTCACCTATACTACTGCCGGTAACAGTATTATGTTCGAAGGATTCCATTCATCCGACATTCCTGCCAGTTATCAATGGGATTTCGGTGACGGTGTTACTTCACTCGGCAACCCAATGACACATACTTACGCCAACCCCGGGGTTTACTTCGTTAGTCTCACAACCTGGGATGATAATCAGTGTACTGCTACTTCCGGACAAAATGTTGTAATTGGTGACAGCATCGCTTTCAATCAGGTTTACGGACAGGTTTTTGAAGGAAACTGGCCCATGAACAATGGCTTTGTGATGATTTTCTCGATGGAATCCGATACCAACTATTTCCCCTATTTCAATATTGCTCAGGTAGATTCGATGGGTGTATATGTATTCCCATTCGTTCCAAACGGCGCATTCAATCTGTTTGCTATTCCAGTCGACGGAAACGGTTATCTGCCAACCTATTTCGAAAGTACTCTTTTCTGGGAAGAAGCAACAGCAGTTGTTCCGGGAGAAACCTCGAACCCTTATAACATCAGTCTTGTGAATGCATCAGGACCGCTGAATCCCGGAAACGGAAGCATCTTCGGACAGATCAATCAGGCCGGAATGAGAGCCGATTTCATTGGTCATGTAATTGTTTTCCTCACAAATGCAGATCATCAGCCGCTCGGATTCACCGAAGTTGCTTCTGACGGCAGCTTCCAGTTTACCGGTCTTGCTTACGGAACCTATTACATCAAACCCGAACTGGCTGGTGTATCAAGTGAGTATCTGCATGTCGACATCTCCGAAGGGAACAGCGAAATGGTGATGAACCTCACCTTCTCGGGCAACAGTTTCCTGGGAACAGCTGAAAACAACTCCGAAACAGTTACCGGTAACATCTTCCCTAACCCGGTAAAAGAAACCGCATCTGTTGAAATCAGCAGTAAAACTGCCGGTACTTGTAACGTAATGCTGTTCGACCTTTCTGGAAGAATGATTCTTAGCCAAACAGAAGCAACCTCAGTTGGCTCAACTTCAATACATCTTCCTGTAAACACTTTACAATCAGGTATGTATATGATGAAAATCCAATACAGTAACGGCACATCCATCAGCCGAAAATTTATTAAAGAATAAAGTTTTGTTCATTTTTGCTGTGGCCCCTGGTAGCAATATCAGGGGCTTTTTTTATTCCTGTAGAAATTCTGTTTCCAAAACAATTCTGCTTTTATACCTTTGATGATTATTACAGTATATGCAAATCTGGCAGTCACGACATAAGGAAACAGAGGATGAAAACAGGAAATTCCTGCTTCGTCTGGTGCGACAGCATGCAAAGGAAGCCAATATAGCCGCCGACGAAATACACGAGAAGGTTTTTACCCGCATCGATTGCCTCGACTGCGCCAATTGCTGCAAAAGTATTCCACCTATTGTAAACCCAACCGACAGCCGCCGGATAGCGCATCATCTGAAACTCAGTGAAGCAAATTTTGCTCAGAAATTCCTTCGCAAAGATGAGGATGGCGATACTGTGATCAATCATTCACCCTGTCCTTTTCTCGAAGCTGATAATAAATGCCGGATTTATGAAGTCCGTCCGAAGGCATGTCGCGAATACCCACATACTGATAAGCGGCAATTCATCAAAAACATCCGTCTTCACCTGCAAAACAGCCATTATTGCCCGGCCGTTTTTCATATTCTTGAGCAAATGAAACAACAGTTCAGATAACTTCCTAAGTATGAAAATTATTGGCCCTGAATCATATTTAAGTTCTGTCTGGAGCGGTGGAACCACCACACAATTAATGATTTACCCTGACGGATCAAGCTTGCAGGAACGCAATTTTCTGTTTCGTATCAGCACGGCCATGGTAGAACAGAAAGAAACGGTCTTCAGTATTTTTCCTGATGTTAGACGAATTATTTTGCCCCTGAAAGGCAGCATGACACTCCACCATGAAGACGGAAGTTCATTACATCTCAAAACTTTTGAAATCCATGCTTTTGATGGAGGAAAAACCACAAAATGCCAGGGAAAGGTGACAGATTTCAACCTGATGATGCGCGGAAACACCCAGGGAAAAGTGCAAATTATTCACCTGAAATCAGGCGGGAAAATGAAGTTTACAAACTGCATTCTCTATTGTTTCGAAGGTGAATTACAGACAGATAATGTGATCTTCAGTCAGCACCAAACAATGGAAACCGGCTTGCAGGAATTTGAACTTCAAGCAATTACAAACTCAGTAATCGTAAAAACCGAAATAAGTCTATGATACTGTCAATCAGGCTTTTCCCCTGAGTTGCTTCATAGCTGTTTCAACAGAAGTCTGAAGGCGGGTGTTTACATCCTGCTCAGTTCCTGCACCATCCACTTCAAA
>CAZVKW010000129.1:1167-7931 GCA_964627945.1 uncultured Lentimicrobiaceae bacterium | reverse complement strand
ATTTCAAATTCCTTGCCTTTGATATCAATAATTTTTTCTTTGGAGAACTCGGTAAGCAGTCTGACTGTATTTTCCTCAGAGATTGCCGACATTTCTCCGATTTCTTTTCGGGTCAAGCCTAAATGAAATTTGAAACTATTGTGTAGCTCCGACAGATAAATCAGGTTTTCGGCAAACCTGCCTCGAATTTGTTTCTGGTTTAATGAAACAATCTTTTTCATGATATTTGAAACCGACTTTCCAAATGCCTTGTTCAAATTTAGTAGTAAAGTATGGTTTTCGATGTATAATTTTTTTACAAGATCCAGGTCAATGAAACATACTTCAGAATCCTCTGTAGCGCTCACTGAATAAGAATAATTTGTGCTTTCGAAAAAAGAAAGCAAACCTATATAAGCCGGTGGTTTTAACAAATAAAGGATAATGTTTTTGTTGTTTAAGCCTTCAATATAGAGTTTTGCAGAACCCTTAACTAAAAATAAAGCATGCGTAACTTCAGTGCCTTGTTTGCATATGATTTCATTTCGTTTTATGATCGCACGCAAAGGGGCTATTTCTTTGCCCGTTTTTCCCGATTGAAGCAGTGTTGAATAGATATCGCATTTTAAGATACAGACTTCACAGTAGTGATTTTTGCTAAATTTCATATGCGGTATTTTCTTTCAAAAATATAAAAAAGTTGTTTCAAAACAATGTTTAAGAACAACTTAACCATTCTTTTTTTGAATACCTTAATTAATATCTTTGACAATCTCAAATTGATTTAATGATTTTAAAAAAACGGAGGAAAAATGATTCATGAACCTGTTGTCGAAACCGGAATCGACAAAGCGGCAGCTGCAAAGGCAAAATTTGGTGTAATCATGTTTGTGATTTACACGCTGGTTTATTCAGGATTTGTGCTAATTGGATTGACCAAACCCGAATGGATGGGGTTGGAATTCGTAGGAGGACAGAATCTGGCCATCATTTATGGCTTCGGTCTGATTGTGCTTGCAATCGTTATGGGTTTTATCTATAACTATTTCTGCACAAAAATGGAAGATAGAATGAATAAGCACTAATCCTTAATACTGAAAGAAATGATTTACGAAGTATCAAATTTAGCGATAATAATTTTCTTGTTTATTGTTGGTTTAGTATTGGGATTGTCCTTTTATTTTGCCCGAAAAACAAAATCAGCGTCAAGTTATTATGCAGCAGGTGGAAACATCCACTGGGCTGTAAATGGCATTGCCTTTGCCGGTGATTATTTGTCAGCAGCCTCATTTTTAGGTATATGCGGTATGATTGCATATTCGGGCTATGATGGATTTTTATACTCCATTGGTTATTTAGCCGGTTGGGTGGTTGCCTTGTTTTTAGTTGCCGAACCTTTAAAAAAACTCGGTAAATATACTTTTACTGATGCATTGGATTCAAGATTCAATTCGAAATATATCAAACTGGCTGCATCTATCAGCACATTGATTGTTTCAGTTTTTTATCTGATTCCTCAGATGGTAGGAGCCGGAGATCTGGTGGTTCCGTTGCTCGGCCTACCACATTGGATCGGAGTATTGATCGTGGGTTCTATTGTGATTTTTATTGTGGCCACCGCCGGTATGACAAGCACAACCTATGTTCAGTTTATCAAAGGCGCTTTGCTCATCATTTTTTCGACCATACTTACCATTTATATCCTGAATAACGGATTTACCCTGACACCAAACGAAAACTATCACAAATTTGACAAGATTGAAGCTACCTTGGTGAATGGAACCGACATCAGCATTGCAAATCCGGAGTATCAGGTGAAAACAACGCGTCAGTCAGGGAATAAAACCTTTGTCAAGCTTGAAAAAGCTGATGCTGAATATTGGTACAATATGAATAAAAAAGAGGATAAAATTATCCTTGAGGAGGCTATTTATACCACTACAAAATCAACTGGTGAGAAACTTTATAATGGTGCGCCAAAATCAGAAAGAAAGTTCTATCAGGTTGGTCATCTCAGTAAAATTGTCATCGACGGAAAGGAAGTCTCTGAATCTGGCCCGGTAGGTCCCTTTGATTTTTTACGAATAGTTGGTAACAGTGAAGTAGTGCGTTTTTCCAAAAACACATTTCAGGATGGTGATGATAAAGTCACTGTCTGGAACCAAAATGTGACTTCAGGTGAAAAAGTCATGAAACCCGGATTAATCTATAAACTTTCGAAAGATGCCGGTGCAACTTTCTGGGACAGAATGAATTTCTTGTCATTAATGCTCGCCCTGTTTCTGGGAACTTCGGCATTACCCCATATCTTAATCAGGTATTATACCGTTTCAAGTCAGCGGGCAGCACGAAAATCGACTATTGTTGCCATAGCCGCTATCGGATTCTTCTATATATTGACGCTTTATATGGGGCTGGGCGCCATGATCAATGGTGTGTTGGATGTTGAAAGCAGCAATATGTCGGGTCCATTGCTGGCAAAATCGTTCGGCATCGGATTGTTTTCCATCATTTCTGCTATTGCATTTGCGACAGTTCTAGGCACAGTGAGCGGACTGATTGTTGCCTCATCCGGTGCAATTGCCCATGATTTTATTGATAAGTATTTACAAGTTGAAATGACAGATCGCGGTAAAGTAAAAGCAGGGAAAATCGCTGCAGTTTCTGTAGGTGTTTTTGCCATTATTCTGGGAATCTTATTCAAAGGAATGAATGTTTCGTTCCTGGTTGGATTGGCATTCGCGGTTGCGGCTTCGGCAAATCTTCCGTCCATTCTTTTTCTTTTGTTCTGGAAAAAGACGACTGCCAAGGGAATCGCATCATCAATCTTTGTGGGTATTGTGACCTCTATAGGTATTATTCTTTTCTCACCCACCATGTATGAGAAATATGGTTTGATTCCAAAAGACGCGCCGATTCCCCTCGACAATCCAGGTATTATTTCAATACCATTGGCCGTGATTACATTGGTAATTGTTTCGCTGTTGACACAGAAAGACAATTCGACCAAGGATTTTAGTAAATAATCTGATAATTATTTTTTATAAAATACACAAAATGAAGAAATTAGTATTCGGTTTTTTGATTTTATCATCCCTGATTATCAATGCTCAGGAGAAAAAGGATGAACCAAAATTTGGCATCAGTCTTTCAGGCTTCGTGAAGACAGATTTGTATTATGATTCACGTCAGACAGTGAATATTCGTGAAGGGCATTTTCTGCTTTATCCTGATAATGAAAAACTTGATTTAAATGGAAAAGATATAAACGCAAAGGATCAGTTTGGAATTCTGTCCATTCAAAGTAGGATTACTGGAAAAATCAGTGGTCCGGATGTGTTGAAAGCAAAAACATCTGCATTGATTGAAGCAGATTTTTTCGGTAATGAAAATGGTAATTTCAGTGATGTTAATGGTTTAAGATTGCGTCATGCTTTTCTTAAACTTAACTGGGAAACAACAGAATTGTTGGTGGGTCAGTATTGGCATCCCATGTTTATTCCGGAGTGTTTTCCCGATGTAGTTTCTTTCAATACCGGAGCACCATTTCAGGCTTTTTCACGTAATCCGCAGATTCGTTTGACTAAAAAAATCGAAAAATTCAAGGTGATTGTGGCGGCAGCAGAACAACGCGATTTCGTGAGTACAGGCCCTGATGGTGTTAATTCGAAATACCTCCGGAATTCTGTTATTCCCGATCTGAATCTTCATATTCAATATGCAAGCAGTTGGGAGAATAAAAACGAATTTCTGATTGGTATTGGCGGCGAATTCAAACAATTGACGCCTAGGTTATCTTCTCAGGTGGATAAAAACACTAAAGACGGCAAAGATAGTTTGTATTATGCCGGTGATCAGAAAGTTAATTCATACGCGATGACTTTGTATTCAAAACTTCGTTTGACTAAAGTTACTTTTAAAGGATATTTTGTACTAGGCAACAATCTTTTTGACCAGTCCATGTTGGGTGGTTATTCGATTTCTTCAATCGCTGATCCTAGCCAATTGCAATACAATTATTCCCCGACTAAGACAATGTCAATCTGGGCTGAAGCAGCTACAAACGGCAAGATTCAGGCAGGGCTATTTGGTGGATTTTCCAAGAATATGGGAACGAACGACGACAATATGGGCGTATATTATAGCCGTGGATCCAATATCAATTACGTATTTCGTATTTCACCCCGCGTAATAGCAAACTTCGAAAAATTGCGTATTTCAACAGAACTGGAATATACAGCGGCTCAATATGGAAAAGCAGCAGCCAATGGATTGGTCGATACAAACCATACAGATGTTGCCAACCTGAGGCTTTTGCTTGCGTTTTATTACTTCTTTTAGCGATTGCATTTTTTAGTAAAATTGAATGGTAAGCATTTAAATTCCACTAGAATAAGTGTAGTGTACTGACACAAACCGTTTGTAAACATTTGTTTGTTAGAGTGAGTTTTGTGCTGATCTGAAAAGGTAAAACTTTCTAATTTGTATTTATTCGTGCAAAAATGATTCGCTTGTGTTAATGTAGTTATCAAGAATATCGACTAAATTTTGCTTTGACTCTGCTTTTATTATTTGAAGTATCAATCAATTTTAATCGAAACAGATGAAACTAATTAATTATCAGGATTCTAAAGGATTTTGAATTCAATTTTAATTCATAAATGTATGATTGTTAGTTTATTCATATTCAATAATTATTCATTCGGATATATTCATTGCTGCGTGAATTTTGAATTTGTAATCTGAATTATTTTCCTGAAAACTTCCTATTACTTATTTGAAGAAATATGGCTAAGTCATGACATAAATGAAATTATCTAATCATTGCGGTTAGTTCCCCACCGTTTGTGGCGAATAGGAAATAATTCCCGATGATACCCACTGCTCCTCTGCAACAGGTAGAATCAATGAATCATAATTCTCTTTATTTTCTTTCGGCTTTTTGAATTAATTGATACTTTTGCCAGCGAATGGCAAAAGTATGCAACTCGCATTTCACGATCTGTGCAGAAAGATTTGATCATTCGTAAACAATAGAAGCAATCCTTTGTTTTTATAGTCAACAGTGTTAGGTGGTTTTTGATAGAAAGAGCTCTAATAGAAAAAGAAGAAATTAAAAATGATAACGGATGTAAGTCCGTTTTAACCAGAATAAAATTAAATATGAGTGTAGATCTGAGGAAATTAGGAATTGAAATGAACAATCCGGGTGCATGCACTGGCAGCGTTTGGATGGATACCAAAGGGGACGAAACAGAATCATGTTCACCAATTGATGGATCGGTAATTGCAAAAGTTACAAATGCGAGGTTGGATGATTATGAGCATATGGTAGCCAAGGCACAGGAAGCTTATCTGAAATGGCGCATTGTTCCGGCACCAAAAAGGGGAGAGGTAGTTCGACAGATTGGCGAAGCCCTTCGTGAGAGAAAAGAAGAACTTGGATATCTTGTCTCTCTTGAGATGGGCAAGATTTATGAAGAAGGTCTGGGTGAAGTGCAGGAAATGATTGATATCTGCGAGTTTTCTGTGGGTCAGTCACGTTTGTTAAACGGCGCAACCATGCATTCTGAGCGCCCTTTCCATCGTATGTATGATCAGTATCATCCGATCGGAATTGTCGGAATCATCACTTCCTTCAATTTTCCGGTTGCAGTATGGGGCTGGAATGCGATGCTGGCAGCTATTGCCGGTGATGTTGTCATCTGGAAACCAAGTTCCAAAACACCACTTTGTGCTATTGCGGTTCAGAAAATCATTTCTGAAACACTTCAGAAAAACAATGTTCCGGAAGGCGTTTTTAATATGATTATTGCCAAATCATCCGTATTAGGTGATAATTTTGCTGCTGATAAGCGCATATCGCTGATGTCGGTTACCGGTTCAACTGCGGTTGGCCGCAGAGTTGCTTCCATTGTTGGAAAACGTCTTGGAAAGACTATACTTGAACTTGGTGGTAACAATGCTGTCGTTATTTCAAAGCATGCTGATCTGGATATGACACTCCAGTCGGTTGTATTTGGAGCAGTTGGAACCTGTGGACAGCGCTGTACATCAACCCGAAGACTGATTATTCATGAATCAGTTTACGAAACAGTGAAAGAACGCCTTGAAGCAGCATACAAAAGCATTTGCGACCGTATTGGAAACCCACTCGAGAAAGATACTCTGATCGGACCTTTGGTGGATGGAATAGCAGTGAAAAATTTCCTGCATGCCATTGAAGAGGTACAGAAGGAAGGTGGTAAACTTATTTACGGAGGAACAAGTCTTCATGGGGAAAAATATCCCAATGGGAATTATGTTCTGCCCGCCATTGTTGAAGCAGAGAATCATTTTGCCATGGTTCAGGAAGAGACTTTTGCGCCTATTGTTTATCTGATTAAATACAATACAATAGAAGAAGCAATTCACCATAACAACAATGTGCCACAAGGATTATCGTCCTGCATTTTCACTGAAAATCTCGTAGAAGCTGAGAAGTTTCTTTCCGAAACCGGTTCCGATTGTGGAATTGCCAATGTGAATCTGGGGACTTCGGGTGCTGAGATTGGCGGTGCTTTTGGTGGAGAAAAAGATACAGGAGGCGGCCGTGAATCAGGTTCTGATGCATGGAAGGCCTATATGCGTCGTCAGACCAATACTATCAATTTCAGTGGACAGACTGCTCTGGCACAGGGAATTACGTTTGATTTTTAATCGAAACAGTTCCTGAAAAATAATTGTTCCTGATAATCATTATAAGGATTAAGTCCGGTGGTCAATTGATCGCCGGACTTTTTTGT
>CAZVKW010000129.1:0-1067 GCA_964627945.1 uncultured Lentimicrobiaceae bacterium | reverse complement strand
AAGTCAAATCTCATGTAATTGCTAACTTGCACTACTTATTACAATTGATTTATGAAAAGATTTCCCGGTTTTTTGTTCTTTCTGCTATTGTTAAACTCTGGTATGCAGGCCCAGAACGAAGATTCGCTTTTTATCAGAAAGATATTTGATAATGCCTTAACAAATCAGGAAGCATATCACAAGCTGGATTATTTGTGTACCCATGCTCCGGGCCGCCTCCTTGGTTCGAAAAACTCATTGATTGCCCTCGAATATATGAAAGCAAATTTTGAGCAACTGGGAGTTGACAAGGTTTTTTTACAGGAGTTTCGGACTCCTGCTTGGAAATGTGATTCATCTTCGGTATTTATTCAGACCTCTTCAATGCCGATCCAACTTCATTGTGATGCATTGGGGCCATCACCTTCAACACCATCAACCGGCTATGAGGCCGAAGTGATTGAAGTAAAAAGTCTGGAAGAGCTTGAAAAATTGGGGAAGGAAGTGGTTTCCGGTAAAATTGTCTTTTTCAACAGGAAATGGGATCCCACATTTATCCGGACATTTGAAGGCTACGGGAATGCGGTGGATCAAAGAGCTCACGGACCCGAAAAGGCTGCTGAATACGAAGCTATAGGTGTAATCGTTAGATCAGTAACAAATAGTCAGGATCACTTCCCGCACACCGGTAGCACACGATTTGCTGTTAAAAAGATTCCAGCCCTGGCCATCAGTACTTTGGATGCGGATTTATTAAGCGAAACCTTGTCGAAGGAACCAAAAACCAGGGTTAAGATATTTGTGAAAGCGGAAGATATTCCCGAAACACTTACTTACAATCTGATAGCTGAAATCAAAGGAAAAGAAAAACCGGAAGAGATTATTGTGTTGGGTAGTCATATCGATACCTGGTTCAATACAGCCGGAGCACATGATGATGGGGCAGGAGTAGTCATGACGAGCGATGTTTTGCGTTTATTTAAAGAGTTGAATATCAATAATAAACGAACAATTCGTGTTGTTGTTTATATGGACGAGGAATTGTACCAGTCAGGAGGTAAAGCTTATCTCAAATATGTGAAGGATAA
>CAZVKW010000128.1:0-7960 GCA_964627945.1 uncultured Lentimicrobiaceae bacterium | reverse complement strand
TGAGTACGGCGTATTTCATTCCGGCATCCCTTGCGACGCGGATCCACTGATCCACATCGAGGTTGGTTGGTGCATAGGTTGCGGGGTCTTCCTTGCCGGTGCCATATTCGTTACCGATGAAGGTGCTCATGCCGAAATGGATGAACATCCCGTAGTCGAGCGAGCGCCATTGTTCGATGGGGTCGTCAGCGCGCACGAGAGGCGCATAGCAGCAAAGGCAGCTTAATAGCGTGATGATGTGTTTCATGAAGGAACCTCCGGAAACTACTTTTCGGAGTTGGGTTAATGGTGTTTGTTCGGTTTGAGGCGTGACTGGTTTCATGGTGACTCCTCTGGTTAAACTCATTTTCATATTTTTTCCCGTTGTTTTTAAAGCATGTTATAATAATGTCTTTATTCTAATCAATAAAATAGTTTATCTTAAGTCTTATTTTGAACGCTTAATAGTACTATTAGAATGAGTAAAATGCGCCAATGGCTATTATCAAAATTCCGAATAGAATACTTGCACTCATAAGTTCTAAGCACAATTCAAGATTGAAATGCTCAAATTTACTAAGAGACTGTTTAAATTCATAAAATATTAAGATAAAACATT
This sequence comes from uncultured Lentimicrobiaceae bacterium, assembly GCA_964627945.1. Lineage (GTDB taxonomy): Bacteria > Bacteroidota > Bacteroidia > Bacteroidales > F082 > CAJBPB01. The sequence continues at coordinate 7,362 of CAZVKW010000128.1, read as the reverse complement.
AACTATCAGTTGTTTAATTGAATAATAATCATTAGCTTAATGGTTTCCAAACTGTTAAGGCACATGAAAAACTATTCATCAGACATTACCGATAGCCAATGGATACTTTTAAGCGGCATTTTAAGCGACAATCGCAAGAGAAAATACCCATTACGTGACATTTTCAATGCCATCTATTATTTGCTTAAAACCAGGTGCTGTCAATTTTCGTTCATCGGGAGTATTATTATTTATTTTCCCAACCAGGATTTTGATCCAGTTTAAAATCTTTATTGGTATCGATAACTGTTTGAGGAATTGGCCACAAGTTGTAGTTGAAAGTTAAGGTTGACTGAGCTTCGGGCCAGAAAGCGTATTTTTTGATACGGTCAACAGCAATTGTTCCGCCCATGCGAAGCAGGGTGTTCCAGCGGCATTCTTCGTAAACCAGTTCGCGTGCGCGTTCATCGAGAATCATGTTGAAGTTGTCGTCCATATCGGCAGCAGTTACTTTATATGTACACTGCGCACGGTCTCTTAGCAAATTAACATCGGCAGCGGCACCGGCTTTGTCGCCGTTGCGTTGTTTGGCTTCGGCACGCAAAAGAATGGTCTCTGAAAGACGGATAAAATAATCGTCACGGAAGAGATTACTGCGATTTTCACCATCAGCCAGTCCTGTAAATATATCGGTTACAATTTTACATGAAAGCGGGTAGCAATAGCTTTGGTTGTCCTTATTTGTGCCTGGATCTGCACTTCCGTTGTATAATTCACTCCATGGCATAATTTTCTTGTAGTAGGGAGACGTAGAATTATTCGCTTTAAACCTTCTGCGAAAAACGATATCGGAGTTACGCATATCTGTACCCCATTTGTTGGTATAAATGACATCTCTTGTATACATCGTAGGTATTATTAATACAACACCACGTCCGCCTATATCTTCCAAAAATCCCAGAAAATGTGAGCTTAATTGACGAAGAATAGAACCATAGGCCCGTGTATAAATTAATTTAGAATTCTTGTCTTCAGCTTTATAGGCGGCATAGTCAATCTGCATGGCCCAGATACACTCTTTATTTCCATTCTGATAATTTACATTGCCTTCCTGAAACATGTCCCAATAATAATTGGCAGTTTGCGTAACGGTATCGACCGGAGCAGTTAAAATACCATTCTGATAGACATTAATAGATATTGATGATAAAGTTTTTCTTGTACCGAAGCGGGCTTTCGTCAAAGCATAAGTTCCACCATCAATTACTTTGTTGCCAAAGTTGATGGATTTGACAAATGCGGCAGATGATTCGCTAGCTTTGCCATCGGCAGCCAGTTGTGTTCCCAAGGCCAAATAAAGTTCGCAAAGGTTGTGCTGCGCAGCTCCTTTTACTACACGGCCACCGACGGTTGTTGTTTCAGGGAGGTCTTTTTCAATGGCTTCCAGTTCCGTAATTGCAAACTGATAGGTTTCAACACGTGTTGCACGTTTGAAATCGTATTTGGGCGCGGTCAAAATGTCAGTAACGATTGGCACACCGCCAAAAAGCTCAGCTAGATTCCTGTATGCGAAAGCACGGAAGAACCTTGCCTGTGCAACAGCGTATGCTTTTTCAGAAGCTGACGACCATGAAATCTCGGGCTTTTCAGCAACATACAAAGCCAGGTTAGCTCGTGAAATTACGTAGTACCATGCAGTATAGTTATTGTAGAAGACCGTGCTACTAGGATTGATAAGACCATAATTATTAAACGTATTTGCTCGCCGGATACTAGGAATATCAAACATGTCGGAACCATTGCCTCTGAACACATATGTCCAATCCAAACTGTTGGGGTTCGACCATAATTCTCGCAAATTAGCGTAAATAGAGACCAGAATCTGATCAACCTGAGCGGAAGTCGAGAAAGCATTATCAACGGTGTAAAATGTTAATGGTTTCTCTTCCAGAAATTTATCATCTTTACAGCTAACTATACTGATAAACAGTAGCAGAATCCAAATTCCAATTATATATTTTATCTTTTTCATATCGAAATCGTTTTAAGTAAAGTTTAGAAACTAATAATTGCACCAATTGAAAAGATTGTAGGAACCGGTATAATGTTTCCACGATACGAAGATCCCAATTCAGGATCTCCGCCAGACCAATTCGTCATTGTTGCCAGGTTTTTGGCGCTTATAAAGACTTTCAATGAATTGATGTTAGCAGTTTTCACCCAAGGCTGTTTAAATGTATAAGCCAGGGAAACATCCTGTACCCTTACAAATCCACGCGACTGTAACGCCTGATAACGACTATCACCAGAAAAGTATGCAGACGGATAAACATTACTTTTGTTTTCAGGAGTCCAGTATGGTATCGAAATATTGTTATCGTAATATCGAGTATATATACCCGTGGCGTATGCAGCTATATTACTTTTTAAAAAATAATTGTTTCCGCCAAAAGTACCGGTAATCATCGCATACATTTCAAAATTCTTGTAGAAGATGCTGTTGCTCATGTTCAACATGAAGTTTTCTTTGCTATAGCCCAGAATTTTACGATCAGCAGTGCTGATTCCAGGAACTCTGTCCAGATCTTTGTATTTGGGGGCTCCGGGAGCTGCACCGGTCAATGCGATATAATCGACATCCGTAGCTTGAACAATACCATCCTGCTCAAAACCATAAATGGCTCCCAACGATTTTCCTATGAACAATGAGTTTGCAATATCATCATCTTCCATACCATCACCATTTGTGTCAGTACCATAAAGTTTTACCAACTTGTTAGCATTCTTCCAGTAGATAACCGAAGTTGTCCAACTCAGATCTTTTGTTTTAATATTAACTGATCTCAAGGTAAGCTCAACTCCTTTATTATTTATCTGTCCCATTGAAGCCAGCATAGTTCGAAACCCGGTCATTACAGGAATATTCCTTAAGAAAATCTGATTAGTTGTTTGCGAAGAATAAAGATCTAAATCAACAAAAAGTCGGTCATTCAACCATGCTGATTCAAAACCGGTATTCCATGTATTAGTTGATTCCCAGCCAAGATCGGAGTTGCCGATTGTATTCTGGTATAGCCCATAGTTAATCTTTCCCTCAGCATTTGAGAATTCGTACCGAACATTACCCGAAGTACCATTGAGAATAGTTGATAAAGTAGCATATGGCCCAATACCCTGGTTACCATTTTGACCCCATGTTAGCTTTAATTTCAAATTATTCAGCGGCTTAAAATTTTTCATAAAGGCTTCGTTCGTGATTTTCCATGCACCGCCGACACCAGCAAAATCGGCCCATTTATTATTGGCCCCAAATACCGAAGCTCCATCACGACGATACGATGTGGTAAGGAAATATTTATCATTGAATGAATAGCTAAGTCGTCCGAGGTAACCAATGTTAGTCCTTTCATAGATATTAATATCCACTTTTTGTACAGTAGCCTTGGCAAGTCCCCAAATCCCAAGAGTTGTATTGCCGTTGTTGGCAAAATCCGATCCAATTGAATTTATTTGCTCATTACGTAAATAATCCCTTGTCGCAACCAAGGTTGCTTCGATGGAGTGCTTTTTAAATGTATTTTTATAATTCAGGATATTATCAAACACATAGCTGAAGGTCTTAGTGCTGGCAATAATTCCATTCGCCTGCGACAAAAAGTTAACAACAGAGGCCGGCGCGTATCTTTCTAAACCACCTACACCCTCACGAACAAAGTAGTTTTCATTCGTGAAATTTCCTGATTCATTTCTACCGAGATTGGTCAGTATATTCGTTTTAAAATTTAATCCTTTCACCCATGGAACATCAATAACAGCATAGGCATTCAGACGAAAATTTTGACTGAAATCCAGATTCTCTCTAGTACCATCCTGAACTCCCCACAACGGATTAAAAGATCCTTCTGTGATAGGATATTTTTCCAGATTCTTCTGATCGTCACGATACATCACTCCATAAGGAGACATAGTTTGCCCTACTCCAACATCGGCCCTAAAACCCGAATAATCTCTTTTCGAATAGCTGCCATCTACACCAATTTTCAACCAACTTGATATGGTTGTATTTACTTTCCCCAACAATGAAATGCGGTTAAAATCATCACCCACAACAATTCCCTTGTTGTCATTGTAAGATGCAGATAAATAGTAGTTTACATTTTGAGCTGCACCAGAAACTGCAAGCTGATAGTCCTGTATCACTCCAGTGCGTGTTACATGATCGAGAAAATCAGTTTCAGTTCCGGCAGCCAGATTAGCCAATTCAGCGGCTCTCATCCAGCTGGTGGTACCTGGCGTAAACCTGTTACGTGCATTAACTGTATTTATCCATTCCTCCCCTTTCATCATTACCGGTTGATTCTGCCAAGTCTGAACACCACCAGAAGTATTAAAAGTGATTACGGGTTTACCAGTTTTCCCCACTTTTGTTGTGATCGCAATTACCCCGTTGGCCGAACGTGAACCATAAGCCGAAGATGAAACTGCATCCTTCAGAATGTCGTAGGTGGCAATATCATTGGGGTTGATGTCGCTTAAACTCCCCAGATAAATAACTCCGTCCAACACAATCAAAGGGCTGTTTGATCCATTCATTGAATTCTGGCCACGAATATCCATTATAGGTTCTCCCCCGGCAGAGGTAGTAGCACCAACATTCAAACCGGCAATATTACCTTTTAATGATTCGATGGCATTGAGGTTTGGAGCCAATGAGACCATAGAGTTTTCCATTTTAAGCGAACTGACCGAACCCGTATAATCCTTGCGTTTGGCAGTACCATAACCAATTACGATAACTTCATCCACACCAATGGTTGATTCACTCATAACAACTTTTAATTCTGTCTTTGTGCCCGCTGCAATCTCCTGCGTGGTCATTCCGACAAAGGAAAATACAATTGTAGCGCCAACCGGAACGTTGGAAAGTGAAAAACTCCCGTTAGTATCCGTGATTACGCCTATCGTCGTCCCTTTTACCACGACTGAGACGCCTGGAAGTGTGGCGCCTTGGGAGTCTGTGACTTTTCCTGTAACAGATTTTTGTTGCTGAATACTCTCAGGGCTTTCTGTCGAATTGAATAGTAATATCTGTTTTTCAGCTATTTTATACCGGATATCTGTTCCTTCAAACAGATTCAAAAGAATTTCTTTAACCGGTTTATTATTAATGGCAACTTCTACAATTTTCTCAACATTAATCTTTGAATCACTGTACAGAAATCTGAACTCTGATTGATTTTCGATTTCTGTTAATACTTGCTTGATTGATACATTCTGCAGATTCAAGCTCAGCCTGGTATTCTGCGAATATGAACTGGCAGAAATATGCATTGAGAACACAAGCATGACGAACGTAAATACTTTCATAATTTTTAGAATTTTGCCGATGGGCATAAATCTCTCTTCTTTCAAAAGAAAGAAATCACTTTTTTTCATAATTTTGATTTGAAGTTTAATACTAGTTTACCAGATTCAAGAATGGTAGATTTTAAATTCAGGGCAGGGGTATGTTAGCGCATATTCCTGCTTTCCTTTGATCAAACAATTAGTTCATAGTTGGTTAATACATAGACATTTATTTAAGTTTATATTTTATTAGAACATCCTCTCCTTCTATTTTATAGCTGAGCGGTGTAACATAATTCATAAGACCCAGCATCTCTCTCAGGCTTTCGGTCTTTATTGTTAGCGTATATTTCAGGTCTTTCACCTTGTCATAGTCATTGCAACGAATCTTAACACCATACCAGTGCTCCATCCGAACAATAAGATCCTGAAGTTTTTCATTGTTTATTTTCAGGACATTGTCTTTCCAACTCATGTAGATTTCAGGATTGACCTTGGTTAGGGTCTGCTTTTTCTCACGGTCAAGAAGAAACCGCTGACCAGAATCCATCTTTATTTCTTCTTTTGAATCAGTTATTATAGAAATTGATCCTTCTTTTAAGATGGTTTCACTCTCTAGCTCATCACGGTATGCCCGAACATTGAATTTGGTCCCGTAAACCTTTACAACGTATTCTTTTGTTAGAACAAGAAAGGGTACCTTTTTATCTTTGGTCACATCAAAATATGCTTCACCTGTCAGCTGGACTTTTCTTATGCTTGCCTTGTCCATTGAAACCGAAAGAATAGAACCTGAGTTTAGCCATACCTGTGTACCATCAGCCAATAATACTTTACTTTTCTGACCATCTGGTACTATATACTGAACTACTTGCCCGGTATCTTGTTGTTGTGCCTTGTTGATTAAAAGATATACATTGATGGCTATTACAGGCAGAAGGAGTGCCGCGGCAATGTTGCGCCAATTAAAGGACAACCAGACTTTATTTCCAGCAGAGGATTTGTTGTCTAAAGCAGTTTTTAGCTGATCCAGAGAAATCTGGTACTCCTCCTTTGGAATGGTTCTTTCTTCAATGTATAAAGCCTTTACTATTTGACGAGCCTGTGCAACCATTGCAGATTTCTCAGGATGGTCATCTTGGAAATTCATCCAAAATGAATCCAGTATTTCATTGGGGGAATTTATCCAACACCGAAAATCAGTATCCTCAACAAAATCTTCAGTGCTATAATTATCGTATTTCATATTTGCTTGTAATTTGTTATTTAATGGCAAAATGGAATTTATTTTCGTCAAACTTCTATTCCCAGCATTCATTGACATCTTTGTTGGAGATTAACAATCCTGCTCATTTCATCATTAAAGTAATTGCACATGTGGTGTGTTTAAATGATAATGATGAAATGAAGGATTATATACTATCCAAAATGCATGTTATAAAACATGCCTGTAAATTTAAATTTAATAAGGGGGAATGAGGATTTTGTGAAAGGCTAAATCTGGAGGCTTAACACAAATAGAATCAGGTGTTTGCTATGATTTGTATTTTGTAGGCCTTCCTTCAATGAGTTAATGGCCCGATTCATTAAATTTCGTACTGTTTGAATATTGACCTCAAATAATACAGCAATTTCCGGATAGGAAAGATCCCTGTAAAACCGGAGATAGATAATTTCCTGCTGTTTTACAGTAAGTTTATTAATCGCACTTATTATCTGATTATGAACTTTCTCCTCAATTTCTTTTTTTATCAGCTGACTTTCAATTGAATTAACAAGATTAAATTCGATTGACTCCTCAAACTTATTCGTGAATTTTGAATTTTCAGAAAGTTGCTTTAAGAGTTTATTCCGCATTGCTTTTAGCAGATAGAAGCGGATGTTGTCGGTTGATGATAATCTGTGACCTGAATCAATGAGTTCAATAAATAACTCCTGAATGAGATCTTTTATGAGATCATTGTTGTGGCAAAACTTCATTCCATAATGATACAATGAAGAATAATTGTCTTCATAAACAGTTTCCAGTGCTTCTTT
>CAZVKW010000127.1:0-8105 GCA_964627945.1 uncultured Lentimicrobiaceae bacterium | reverse complement strand
AAAACGCATCAATACAAAGAATATGCTTAAAGACGGTATCGATCTCGATACAGAAGAGGAAGAACAAACCATCGAAGAGTTCAGCACAGTAGAACCATAGCTACAAGCTTATTTCATGATAAACCGGAAAGGCGGAAGATTATCTTTCGCCTTTCTTGATTTAAGTAGCCGAAAACAAGTTTGAATATATTTATGGATTATTAAAACACTGCAAAGAAAAAATTCAGGAATTCAAGATGGTGATTCTGAATGACTTATAATCCCAGAAACTGGATAGCCAAGCCGCAAAGCAGGATTGATGCACCTGCGATGGCGTGCGTATATCGTTCAAGTTTTTTTGTGGGTACGAATTCGATTCCGTAACGCATCAGAAGGACCACTGTGAGCATGGTTGAAATTGTTGCAGCACTGAAAACAAAAGTGATCCAGAGTAAACTTCCTACACTGTGATAGGCGGCAGGATACATCAATATAGGAATCAATGGTTCACAGGGACCGAATACGAAAATGGTGAACAGAATCCAGGGAGTAAGATTTATATTCTGTTCTTTTTCATGGATATGTGTATGGCTGTTCTCGTGCACGTGTTCATGAACATGGGGGTTTCCATCGTGATGATAATGCAAATGCGTATGAGGTCGGTTACGATAGGCCTTTCTGAATCCCCACAGCATATAGACTAAACCGAATGCAATCAGCATCCATGCGGCAATGTTTCCACGGATTGACTCAATAAATTCGAGTTTCGAAACAGCAATACCCAGAGCAATACCTGCCAGACCAAGAACCACAGAACTTCCAACATGCCCGATTCCGCAGAGGAAAGTTATCCAGGCAGTTTTGCCAACAGTCCAGCTTTTTGCTTTTGAAATCACAACAAACGGAAGGTAATGATCAGGGCCAAACAGGGTATGAAAAAAGCCTATCGAAAGTGCCGTCATTGTCAGAATGAAAAGTTCGTTGTTCATACGATCTGTATTTGGTACACAAAAATAGGGAGCTTATTTCGTACTTTCAAGAATTGTCTCTTATTTAATTGATTTATTGATGATTTCAATTGAGATTTTAATTGAAAGCAGGGCTCTTTCTATTTTTTTTAATAGAATGTTTAGATTTGTGTCTGATAAACTAGCTATAATATGAAAAAACAAAGTTTGCTCATCACCTTCTTCTGGCTATCCGGATTATTTGTTTCCGCCCAGCCTGCTTATAAGGCTGATATCCTTGGAAATGGATTTCAACAACTTACAATAAATCAGCCGGATGATTATGAAGGCAAGGTGGTTTGCACGATTATCAGAAAGATGAACGATAAGCCAACAAGTAAAGCGGTTCTGTATGTGCACGGCTTTAACGATTATTTCTTTCAGGAAGAAATGGCGGAACAGTTTTTACGACATGGCTACAATTTTTATGCAATTGATCTGCGCAAATATGGGCGTTCCTGGCTGCCAAATCAAAAAATAACCAATGCCCGTGATCTGAAGGAGTATTATGCTGACATAGATACAGCATTAAAAATTATTCAGGCCGAAGGAAATCAGCAAGTCCTTTTATCGGGCCATTCAACAGGGGGTTTAACAGTTTCATTATATGCAAATGATCATCAGAAAAGCGATTTGTTTGATGCTGTTTTTGCGAATAGCCCTTTCTACAATATGAATATGAGTTTTATTGTTCGGGCTTTGGGTGTTCCGATTGTTTCCTGTCAGGGCAAACGCAAGCCTGATGCATTGATGCACGAAAAGGACAATATCGGTATCTATGGAAGCAGTTTGCACCGCTCGGCCCATGGGGAATGGGATTTTAATACTAACTGGAAACAGATTGTTTCACCCGAAGTGACCAAAGCCTGGGTTAGGGCTATTCACAAAGGCCAGATTCAAGCGCGGAAGGGATTTGTAATTGATAAACCTATGTTGGTTTTACATTCGTCGAAATCGGTCTTTGGAAAAGTCTGGGATACTAAATTTTTCGAAGGTGATGCCGTTTTGAATGTGAAACATATCGATCGCCGGGCACATAAAATCAAAGGTGATTGTGAAGTTAAAATCATCGAAAATGGCATGCATGATTTGATATTATCTCCAAAACCGGTGCGCGAAAAGGCCTATCAAAATTTGTTTCAGTGGTTGGATTTGAAATTTGAATAATGCTATTTTACAGATGATGAATCATTTATGATCGGATCATCTGTTCAATAAATCATTTCTTTCCGAATATTTCTTCTGCTTTTTTATAGCGATAAGCGAATATTTCTTCAATCTTTCGACGGATTATCAAGGCATTCATCAATCTGCCAAGTAGTCCGAACGGCGCACGGTAATGTAAGAGATCATACATTTCCACACCGCCTTCCACTTCGCGTATAAAATGTTTGTGATGCCAGAAACTGTAAGGACCAATCCTTTGTTCATCGACAAAATAATGTTTGTCTTCGATATGCGTGATTTCCGTTACCCAGTTCATTTTGATTCCCAGCACCGGACTCACTTTGTAGGCAATTATAATGCCCGGATACATGGTTTCGGAGTTCAGTTTATTCACAATATCGAATCCCATATAGGGTGGTGTGATGGTTTTCAGGTTTCGTGGTGATGAAATAAAATCCCAAACCTGATCAAGTGTGGCCGGAACAAATTGGGTAGCTTCAAAAGTGTGTATTGCGCTCATTACGATATAAGGTGTTTTATTGTAAACACCCTGAACCTGAAATTGTTTTACAATCGCAGGTTTTAATATTGACTTTCAATATTCAATAAATTTTTGCTATCCGCAATGGAAATACTGAGTTACCAGCGCCAGAATTTTTTCTTCGTTATTGCCTAGCTGTTCACGCAGGTTTTTGTCGTTGTAAGCTTGTAAATAGCTGATAATGAAATTCAGAATCTGTTCATTGAAAACACCATACTTCAGATAAATTTCCTTGTGGCGTATAAGTGCATCAGCCGATTCAACACAGCAGGACGGAAGCTGTTCGAGTTCCTGCTGAAGCAGTTTGTTGGCCTCGTCGAAAATATTCACTCCTACATAATGTTTATCAGCATAATCAATCGGATTTTCCATCTCAAAACCGGTGCGTGCGGCAACTGTAAGTCCGGCCATGAGGAGATAAATGTCTGCCGAACCGTCGGGAGCGCGAAACTCAACCGTTTGTTTCTGACTGAAATCAAATTTAACCGTGTTTTCCTGAGGATTTGCATCGGATATCATGTCTTTCGAACCTGACCATCCCAATGGAACACGCACCAAAACAGAACGGTTCCGGTCGCCCCAGCAGATATTTGTCGGCGCTTCCTGATGTGGAACAAGCCGGAAATAACTGGTTGGATTGGTGTTTCCAAATGCTGTAAGCGAAGCAGCCAGACGAAGATATCCGGCAATGGCTGTTTTGGCTTCACGACTTAGTTCTCCATTTTCAGTCATCACACTGTGGCCTTTCTTCATCAAGCGGGTGTGGACATGCATGCCACTTCCAGCTTTTCCAACAATGATTTTTGGTGCAAAGGTGATGGTGATACCATGTTCGAAAGCCAATGTCCGCATGATCCATTTTGCGATAACAAGCTGATCGGCAGCGTCTTCTACATTTGTAGGGAGAAACTCTATCTCGTTCTGTTCGTATACCTTGTTACCCATCGAGAAATTCCCTACTTCAGAGTGACCATATTTGATCTGTCCGCCACTTTGGGCGATTAGTCTCATGGCCTGACGACGGAATGCGGCAAATTTGTTGAAAGGGGATGATTCGTGGTAACCTTTCTGATCTATAGCAGGATACAAGTCGTTTTCATCCTTGTTGTTGATGATGTAAAATTCAAGTTCGCCCATCGTTTCGTATTCAAGTCCTGTGACTTTTTTGAAACTCCGATGTGCTTTTTTCAGGATATATTCGGGTGAACTTTCGAGTGGATTTCCGTTGCGGTCATAAAAAGCACAAAGCAAATCCAGAGTCGGAACCTTGGAGAAAGGATTCAGGAAAGCCGTTTTATACTTTGGCATCACATACAAATCACTTGATCCTGCTTCAACAAATGGAAACAGACTTGATCCATCCACACGTTCGCCTGCGGTTAATATATTTTCGAGGTGCTGACGGCTGTTGATGATGAAATTGAGGGTTTTCAGTCGACCATCCCAGGCCACATATCTGAAATTTAGCATTTCAATATTGTTGTCTTCGATATACCGGATCAGGTCGGCACGGGTGAAGGCGGAAGATGGTTTGTTGAGGTACTGAACCAAAGGGTTCGGATTCATGGAAATTAACTCGTTCATAACAAATTTCTGCGATTGAATCGCAAATGTAAGAATTTAAACGAGTCGGAAAACCGCATGGCTGGCCGGAATTGTTCAGAATCTGAGGCTGGAATAGATGTGTTTTAACATGGTTTTTAGAAGTAAAATTTGCTAAAATCATCGGGCTTCACAGTAAAAAAATATACGGTAATCACCGTAGCTTTTTCGTTTTCTTCTTTTCATACTTTTACAAAATATAGAACCAATTTATTATCAATCATTTAAAATGAAAAAGCCATGAAAAAACTTTATTTTATTTTATCCTTTTTAAGTATTACTTCGTTGGCGTCCGCACAGTGGACAGAGGTCTCGATAGGTAACACAACAGCACCAGTTAGTGTCCTATTTTCGAATAATCTTGTCTCCGGTGATGAAAGTGTGGTTGTCGGCACCGCTGGTGACGGCATTTTCAGATCAACAAACAATGGTGGAGACTGGACCGATGTAAGTGGAAATATCGGTAATAAATCAATCAATTTTCTCGATGGTGCTGAAACAATTTACTTTGTTGGGACTCAGGATGGTGCTTTCCTGACAGTTGATCTGCTTGATTATATGGACAATACCGGTTCCGGACTCCCATCGTCAGACGTAACATTTTATGGTATCGGAAGCTCTATTGCAGGCGACCATATTTATGCTATCAGCACACGTGGGGGAGGTCTTTTTACTTCGGAAAATATAAACGGCCCTTGGCTAAGTGCAAATAGCGGTATCAGTGGTGATGGATTGTTTATCAATAGTTTGAGAGGTTATTATGATCCTGAAACTGTTACTTACAATGTTTTGGCAACCAATGGAGGAGTGTATTTTTCAATGGACGGATTAAATAGCTGGACACAAAAAAACAATGGATTGACTGGTGATGCTCTAATAGTAACCGAGGCATATGCGCTAGGATCTGCAACCGTGATTGCAACCCATGCAGGTTTATATTATTCTTTGGATTTTGGCGATAACTGGATCAATCTGATTCCGGATGTGAAAATCAATAAGTTTTTGATGAGCAACCGCATTGAAGGTCCTGCATTTTTCATCTTTGGCGAAAGCAATATGGTTTCTGTCGATCTTCTGACCTGGAATCCGGTTTTAATGGATGGATATTCAGGTGGTGAAGTTGCATTTGCTGCTGTAAATTCAGAGTATATTTTCATAGCTCCGGATGCATCTTCCAGAAATGAAAACTCAGGTGCAATATTATACAAAGCACCTTATAATATGGTTGTTGGTGTGGATGAAAATCATGTTCAAACAACGGCAGAACTGAGACAGAATGCGCCAAATCCATTCGGACATAAAACCGAGATTAGTTATAATCTGAAAACCAACGGTTTGGTAAATATCAGTGTATATGATCTTCGTGGACAAAAAGTTGCTGATTTAATCAACGATTACCGCACAAAAGGAACATATTCCTGTACATTTAGCGCAGATCAGTTACCCGAAGGTATCTATTTTTATCAACTCTCTATTGAAAATCAGATAATTGACACAAAGAAAATGGTTGTCGCAAGAAAATAAATTGAAATATTTATTCTGATTTTATTCTTGATACTAAAAGGATAAATTAGCAAAATAAGCATCAAGCAGTTTTGATGCCCCGATATAAGAGGTCATTTCTTTTGAACGAATCAATTGTTCGATCATAGGAATGGCCTTTTTTATTTTTGAATTTTGGTAAAACTGATTGTTAAGCTGTTGATTGATTGTTTCATACATAATTTGTACAGCTTGCTGACTTCGTTTCAACTCGAAAAAACCATTTGCTTTGGTTGCCTCAACATAATCTGCGATCATTTTCCAGACATCATCGATATTTCTGTTTTCCAGCGATGAACAGCAAATAACTTTTGTGATGATTCCGGATTCGGGCATCGGGAAAAGATGAAGGGCATTCTCACATTCGGCTTTGGCCCGGTTTGCTCTTAAAATATTGTCACCATCAGCCTTGTTCACGGCAATGCCATCAGCCATTTCCATGATACCGCGCTTAATGCCTTGCAATTCATCGCCGGCACCGGAAATCAGCAACAAAAGAAAGAAATCAACCATCGAATGCACAGCTGTTTCTGACTGTCCTACACCCACTGTTTCAACAATGATGGTATCGAATCCGGCAGCTTCGCATAATAGTATGGTTTCGTGTGTTTTACGCGCTACGCCACCAAGCGTTCCCGATGAAGCCGATGGACGGATATAGGCATTTTTTTGAACCGAAAGTTGCTCCATGCGTGTTTTATCACCCAGAATACTCCCTTTTGATCGCTGGCTGCTCGGATCGATAGCCAAAACAGCTACTTTCTGTCCATTTTCGATGAGGTTCATTCCGAGTGCTTCGATAAAGGTACTTTTTCCTGCTCCCGGAACACCGGTTATTCCCAGACGAATGGCGTTACCTGCATGCGGCAAACAGGCTGCAATAATCTCCTGAGCAGATTGCTGATGTTCAGGCAAAGCGCTTTCGATGAGGGTGATGGCTTTTGAAAGCGTTACGATATCACCTTGCAATATTCCTTCAACGTATTCGGATACAGTTAGTTGCTGTTTTTTTAATGATTTGAAACGATGCAAGGCATGGCTGTTTACCGATTCAGGCGGTTCCACTCCTTCGTTCACGCGCAGGGCGCTTTCATGCTTTGGTCCGAGATTCATGTGGTGTTTCGTTTCAGTACAAAAATAGCTTTTTCCGCTTGAAAGGGCGAAAAGCTAGCCCAATAAAACAAAGGAATACAATTTCGGTTCAGAAAATTTATTACTTTTGCGCTTCTAAAAACTCTCCGTAGCTCAGTTGGTAGAGCAATTGACTCTTAATCAATGGGTCGTAGGTTCGAATCCTACCGGGGAGACTGTTTAATTCGGTAACCACTTATAAATTAATACTTTATAAGTGGTTTATTTTTTAAGGAGCATAATAGGGGGCAGAATTCTGATAAATAAGCAAAATATTAATGTTCCCGGTTTCAACTCCTGATAATTTGAGCAAAAATGCAGATGCTCATAAATATCTAATATCCTGATACACGGCGATAAATTCCCTATTTTTACCAATATTCTGCAAACAAAACATATGCTGAAACCGGGTAAACTAATCATTGGATTTTTCATTTCATTAAGTCTTGTTGTTGTTATACATTTGATTAACAATGTGTTGAATTTGGATTTATCGACAAGACTGCTCACTCTGCTTCGATGGATTCCTCTCGGTTTTTACTTTTTGTACGCAATAAAGAAAAAGAAGCTGACCACCTGGATTTTTGTCAGCATGCTCGCCGGAGTCGAATTCGGGCATGATGTTCCCTTGATTGCCAAAGAGTTAAATATTGTAAGTCAGATTTTCATCCGTTTGGTTAAGACCATCATTGCCCCTTTGTTGTTTGGAACACTTGTAGTTGGCATTGCAGGACATGCTAACCTGAAACAGGTGGGGAGAATGGGTTGGAAATCATTGGTTTACTTCGAGGTGATCTCAACCATTGCGCTTTTTATAGGTTTGGGAGCGATCAATATAAGCCATGCCGGTGTTGGAGTTGTAGTGCCTCCCGAACTGGCGCAGGGAGAATTGCCACAGGTACAGTCGCAAACGGCGCATGATATTATTCTGCATATTTTTCCTGAGAATATTGCAAAGGCCATCGCCGAAGGACAGGTACTGCAAATCGTGGTGTTCAGCATCCTATTCGGGATTGCATTGGCCATGGTCGAAGAAAAGTTCCGTAAACCGGTTCTGCGCTTTTCCGAGTCACTTTCAGTAGTGATGTTCAAATTCACAAATATCGTGATGATGTTTGCCCCATTTGCGGTTTTCG
>CAZVKW010000126.1:6895-8199 GCA_964627945.1 uncultured Lentimicrobiaceae bacterium | reverse complement strand
TCAGAACACCTGAAGGTCAGTATATTATCAATCCTTCCGGCGAAACGGTCATGGTGAAAAATGCAAAATTATTCGTGCTTGGGACGCCTGACCAGATTGAAAAAGTGAAAGAAATTATCAGGCAGAAAAGAAGACATTAACGAAATCAAGTTTCTGGCTTCCCTGTCTTTAATGTGAAATAGGGATAACATACATGATGAATTCAAAAATACAATTGGCTAGAATTACCTTGTTTAGATAATCGATCTCATTGTCCTTTTATATGCTTTAAGTACTACCTCGATAAGTTTCTGCAATTTTCCTATTTTTGCCAAAAATTCAATTACCATGACAAAAGGACCTGTTTCGCAGTTTGTATTGCACCACTACCGTCATTTCAATGCTGCTGCTCTGGTAGATGCTGCCAAAGCCTACGAAACCCATATGGACGAAGGCGGAAAGATGATGATCACACTGGCTGGTGCTATGAGCACCGCTGAACTGGGTATTTCGCTGGCCGAAATGATCCGTGCCGACAAAGTGCAAATCATCTCCTGCACAGGTGCCAACCTCGAAGAGGACCTGATGAATCTGGTGGCGCACAATCATTATAAACGCGTTCCTAACTACCGCGATCTTAGTCCGAAGGAAGAATGGGATCTGCTCGAAGATGGCTTTAACCGCGTAACAGATACCTGTATTCCGGAAGAAGAAGCTTTCAGGCGTTTGCAGAAACATATTTATAAACTCTGGAAAGAGGCCAATGACAAGGGAGAACGTTATTTCCCGCACGAATTCATGTATAAAATGCTGCTTTCGGGTGTATTGGAACAATATTACGAAATCGACCCAAAACACTCCTGGATGATTGCCGCAGCTGAAAAGAATCTGCCAATCATCGTTCCGGGCTGGGAAGACTCAACCATGGGAAATATTTTTGCTTCGTATTGCATTAAAAATGAACTGATTCCAACCACCATGAAAGGTGGAATAGAGTATATGATGTTCCTTTCTGACTGGTATCGTAAGAATTCGGGTGGTAAAGGTGTTGGTTTCTTCCAGGTTGGCGGTGGTATCGCTGGTGATTTCCCTATCTGCGTGGTTCCGATGATGTATCAGGATCTGGAATGGACCGATGTTCCGTTCTGGTCGTATTTCTGCCAGATTTCTGATTCAACGACCAGCTATGGTTCTTATTCAGGTGCTGTACCAAACGAAAAAATCACCTGGGGAAAACTCGATATTCATACGCCTAAATTTATTGTTGAATCAGATGCCACGATTGTCGCTCCGCTGATTTTCGCATATTTGCTGGGCTGGTAGAA
>CAZVKW010000126.1:0-6795 GCA_964627945.1 uncultured Lentimicrobiaceae bacterium | reverse complement strand
CAGATGCCACGATTGTCGCTCCGCTGATTTTCGCATATTTGCTGGGCTGGTAGAAACTAAGTTCGAAGTTTGGATTGATCTAAAGTTCGAAGTAATTACCTGAATATCGGTTTTTAGATATTCTATTGCGTTGGTTTTCTAATCGATCGTAAAATGCAGGAAGAAGGTTGTTCCTTTATCGGCTGAAGATGTAAAATCAACTTTTCCTTTCAGGTAGAACTCTGTGAAAAGCTTGATACTGTAAGTGCCTATTCCCCTTGATGCACCTTTGGTTGAAAACGAACGCTGAAAAATCTGCATCTGCACCTGACGCGGCATTTCATTTTCATTGTGTACCCAGAAAGCAATCTGATCAGTAGCTTCTCCTTTGCATCCAACAGTTACGGTTTGTCCCTTTTCGGAGGCTTCAAGAGCATTTTTTATCAGATTTACAAGAACTCTTTTGAGCAAAACCTGATCTGTAAGTATCTCAATTTCAATCGATTTTTCATCTATAACCAGATTTTTTAATCTGGCTACCTGGTGGTGTTCCATTTGTGGAATTACTTCCTCGAGTATTTTTACCGTATAAGTTGGACGAAGATCAACAACAAGTTCCCCGTTTTCGGCTGATAAAAGCTGGCGCTGGGCCAGAATTTCATCCACAAGTTTATCACCCAGATTGCCCGCAATGCGGATCATTTCATGAATTTCCTTCGGATCACTCGTTGTTCGTAAAAATTCAAGAAAGCCGTTTAAACCTCCGGCAGTATTGATGATATCATGGAAAAAAACTCTTTCCAATACTTTTCTCCTCTTTTCATTGCTGATATCATTCATTGAAAGAATCACATACGACTCATTTTCAAATTGAAATGGAGAGGCTGATATTTCAAAATCGTATGAAACTGTATTATCGTCATTCACGGCCGTGATCCGGCATTCTTCAACAGTTTTAAGACCAGTTTCCAAACAGTTTTGGATGGCCTTGACGGCACCGCAATAGCGACAACTTTCAGTCGTTCCACATCCACCCTTTGTTTCATTAGAATGGATACAATTTAATATTTCTCCCGGCCGACTGCCCAGAACCACTTCCAAACCTTCGACACCGATCATTCCGATAAGTGCCGAGTTGCCATAAACCAATTGCCGGTTTTTATTGAGAACCAACACAATATATGGCAGGGCATTTACGATTTCATTCACATGTCCGAAACCGCTGAAAGTTTCGAAATCAGATTCTAAGGAATCCTTGTCGGAACGGATTGGTGAAAGAAAAAAAGTTTCATTCATTACCGGGATGGGTTGTATTAAACTTTATTTACGACCGATTATCTTAAGCATCAATAATCCAGCTAACGGACTGAAAACAAAACATATAAAGAACAGCCATTGTTTACCAAAACGAAATGATCCGGAATATTTTTCTGAAATAAACAACGAAATACCATACCAGATTGAAAATGCGATAGCTATCCAGAGTCCGTTCATACTAGTAAAGATAATACATAATAAATATAAAAGGAACCACTATTCCCAAAAGTGTGAGCCAGGCACCGCGGGCAGACAAGCCATCAGCTCCTCTTGGAATAAGAATTCCGCTCAGGGCTAGAACAATCATGGCGCCTGCAAAAATATCAGAAAACCAGGTCCAGTAATCTGATGGATTGTAATGCAGATAGTTCACTTCGCGAAACAAAGGTCTGCGTCGCGAAATTTCGAGATATCCTTCACCGGTTTCTGTATCAAGCATCAACATGCCGCCTGTGAGAAAAACTTTCAATAAACCCGGTTGTGGATAATAATGTTTCCGGTAGCTGCTTTCTTCGCCAAAATCAGCTAGTAACAGGTTTTTAACTTCATCTTTGGTGAGATTGTGATCAAAAGATTTTCCTTTAATCTCCTGATCAACAATGATATAATTCGGATTCCAGTCGCTGCGATGATTCAAAGCAATTCCGGATAAGGCATAAACGAGCGTCATTCCGAAAAACAGATAACCAAAATCACGGTGAACCGCCCGGTTCCATTTTCTCCACTTGAATTCCATAATTTCAGACTAAATGGGAAAATTATTCCTTAACTACCTGATATGAAGTGCAAACTATTGAATAGAAACAGAGTTTATTTACGCCTTTATCGGCCATTTCCTGACGATATTCGTCAATTTGTTCCATTCCGGGATCTGACTCCTTATGCTTGCCGGCTGCTTTTTCTTCTTCGGTCATGGGTTGACCACCACCAAGATGTTTTTCTTCTTCAATACCAGCTTTTATTTCCTCTTCCCAATTTTGCAGATAGGCTTCATCAACAACAACTTCATTTATAAGTCCGTTGACCACAAAATCAAGTCCTTCGTTCTCGCTATTGAAAGCGGCCATATTTTCACCTGTAACAACCTTTACACGGCCTTCTTCGGTTGTGCTGATAAGGAAAAGTTTCTTTCCGTCACCACGACAGATATGATCGGCTGTTCCTTTGATCATGACAGGTTTTCCAACAAGTTCGGGAGCTTTGGCGAGAAAATTTCCAACGCTTACTTCAACCGGCTCATCTGCCAGAATGGTTTCTTTTGTAGCTTGTTTACTTCCTGAATTGTTGTTGCAGGAAAAGGCCGCAATGATCACAAGAACGGCTAAAAATGTCTTTTTCATAAGATTTGAGTGAGTTTTATTGAAACAAAGGTACGTATTTAATCCAATTTCAATCTTCTTCCTTCGTTACATCTTCATCGGGAATAGGGATGCCGTCGTATTTACGTTCTATTCCGTTTTTGTAACTGATTGAGATAAGTTGCACGCCATTTTCATCATATTTTCTCCATTCACCATCCTTCAGTCCCATGATGTAATCACCTTCTTCACGAACGAAACCGTTGGAATAATATGTTGTATGTTTTCCGTTCGGATTGTCATCTACAAAACGACCTTCGAAGGCAAGGGTTCCGTCGGTATACCATGTTTTCCAGTTTCCACTTCTTAATCCCTCGGTGAATTCACCTTCTGTTCGAACACCAGAAGTAAGAAACAACCATTTTCCTTCTTCTTTGCCATCGATAAATTCACCCTGAACAATAATTTTTCCCTGACTGTCGTACTCCGTTAATTGTCCGTCATTCAATCCATTACGGAAATTCTCATCACGCAACAGATTAGCATTTTCGTCAAACCATTGCCATGATCCACTGAGTCGGCCTTTCGCATCATACTTTCCTTTTTGTTCTACCTGACCGTTCTGATGGTAATATTCCCAATAACCCGTTTTAAAGTCATCAACATAAAGTCCTTTTGCCCTGGTTTTTCCATCAGGAAAAAATTCTTTCCATTCCCCTTTTCGCTGGCCACTGGCTTCGATGATTCCTTCAGCTGTTATCTGACCTGCTTTCATCAAATAGGACTTTTCCACTTCGCCGGCTTCGTTAAATTCCCGTCGAACGCCTTCGGCCAATCCATTGCGGTATGTTCCTTCGATTTTCACTTTTCCGCTTGGGAAATAGTCCCGTTTTATTTCGAGTCTGGCAACTTCTTCGGCATCCTGCTGTTTCTGATCATCGACATATTTTTCGATGGTTTTCAGATTTCCCTTTGGATCATAGTATTTAAAGACTCCGTTTTTGAGTCCGTGTTTATAAATTCCTTCTGTCTGTATGGTTCCGTCGGCATAAAACCATTTCCAAAGACCTTGTTTCTTGTTTTCGGCATCTAATCGGTTGATCTTTTCGCGGGCGGTTATGAAGCCTTTTTTGTATGTAACCAACTCTACAATAACTCCTGTAGTATCGTATTCCCGGGCAATTCCCTCTTCAAGACCCTTTTCAAAAGGAACTGATTTAATGAGTTTTCCGTTTGGTAGAAAAGTATTTGTTAATCCGCTTTTGATATCATTTTCAAAGTTTTCTCTGACTATTTCATCTGGTAAATAACTGATACGTTCACCCGATTTCCTTCCGTTCCTATAATTGATTTCGAGTTTCAATTTGCCATCTTCTTCATAGAATTTCCACAAACTATCCAATTCGAAATTTCGACGGTTACCTTCCGATTTAACTTTTCCGTTTTCGAAATAAGTGTACCAGTATCCATCCGGTAATCCACCAACCAACCAACCTTCACTCGATTTGATTCCATTGGGATACGAAAATGTAACAAACTGTTTATCAGATTGCTGCTGCGCAAATGACTGATTCAGTAAGAAAGTTAATACACAGAAAATGAGTATTTTCCGCATCTGATTGGTCTATTTTTTATCGGAACCCGCTGAAACAGTTCTGCCTTTAATCACCCTTTCCTGTTTGTCGTATTTGAAAATATTGTCTTTTTTTACCTTCAGCTTTGCTTTTTCTCCACCAGGTTTGATGTAATAATAAAGTGTATCGTAGGAAACTTTTCCAAATTTATCCTTCCATTCAATTGCCGAAATCTGGTATTTTTTTTCTTCATTCTGTATGAACTTCAGTTTTCGGTTTTCTCCTGATTCAAACGAAACATCGAGAGAATTGGGCGTATAAATTTCACAAACACCCGGAGTATTTTTTTTTAGGGTAATTATTTCAACAAATTCTCCGTTTTCAATGCTGATTTTACCTGAAGCAACCTTGGTTTCCTCATAACTGAGATTTCGCTGCAAGATTATTTTGTGTGAATTATAGTACTGAATGTCTTTCAGATCAATGCCATAGCTTTCTATTTTGTTCCTTGTTTGCTGGGTAAAATAAATCGTTTTAGGCGAACAGGCCACAAGAAGGAACAGTAGGATGGAAAAAAGAGGTATTACTTTCATTTTCATTACTTTATGATTCCAAGTTTTAACGACATTTCAAGCATACGATCGATAGGTTTGCGGGCTTTCAGTATAATATCCGAATCCAATTCGATCTGGGGTGTTTCATTTAACAAACAATTGTAAAGTTTCTCCAGGGTATTGAGTTTCATATACGGACAATCATTGCAATTGCAACTTTTGTCAGAAGGTACGATATAAAAAGATTTATCAGGTGATAAATACTTCATTTTGTGTAAAATACCAGTTTCAGTGGCTACAATATACTCTTTAGAAGCATCAGTAGTTGTAAATTGAAGCAATGCTGTGGTAGATCCGATAAAATCGGCCAGTTCTAAAATCTGTGCTTTACATTCAGGATGTGCAATTAACTTTGCTTCAGGGTATTGCATTTTTAAATCGATGATAGCTTCTATCGAAAGAATATCATGCACTTCACAGCTTCCATCCCATAAAACCATATCACGACCCGTAATCCGATTGATATAACCACCCAGATTTTTATCAGGAGCAAAGACAATTTTTTGCTCTTTTGGCATTGATTCAACCAACTGAACAGCATTTCCCGAAGTACAAATCAAATCAGATAAGGTTTTCACTTCTGATGAACAGTTGATATATGAAATAACCAAATGATCGGGATATTGCTGCAGGAAAGTTTTAAATTTATCAGCCGGACAACTATCGGCGAGCGAACAACCAGCATCCATATCTGGTAAAAGAACCATTTTATGTGGATTGAGTATCTTTGCTGTTTCGGCCATGAAATGAACTCCGGCAAACAAAATAATCTCAGCATCGGTATTGGCAGCCTTTTGAGCCAGGGCCAAACTGTCGCCAACAAAATCTGCAATATCCTGAATTTCAGGTACCTGATAAAAGTGTGCAAGTATCAGAGCATTTTTTTGCTTTTTAAGACTGATTATTTTCTTTGCAAGATTCATTGTGTAAATCAAAATAAATTGTGAACGAAAGCTTCACCGAACAAATGTAGCACAATTTCACAGCGAAAAAATCCGCTCTTTTGATATATGAATAATCCTTTTAAAAGAATTTTTAAAACTGTTATTGTATTTGGATTTGTTGATAAGCCTCATAAATTTCTTCTTCATTTCTTGATTTTTCAACTTATGAGATTTTATAAACAAGTATTCAACAAAGCCAGATTTGCAAAAATTTCATTTTCAGATATTTTTAATAAACAGTGCTATTCAACTACATCAAAATTGTTGATAAATATAAGCGATGTTCTGGTGTAAAAAGTTCATTTTGTTGTTGAAAATTGATGAAAAACAGCATGTTTTGGTTGATAAAAATCTTGTGTGAAGCGTAAAAAAGGCTCATGGGCCTTGTTTATGAGAAGTTGATAACAATGCAGCAAGGTTATGAACAATCTTTTGTTAAAAAACTGAAGCAAACACATTCACAGATACTTAGCAAATGTATTCTCTATGTATGGCTTCATTAAATGCTTCATAATAAGCCTTCAGCAAAATGCCGGGAAAATTTTGAGTAATTTCGCATGAAAAATTATCAACAATGGAAACAAGGAATGAAATAATTCCTATTGGAAGTGATCATGGTGGTTTTGAAATGAAGCAGTATCTCATTGATAAACTGTCAGATATGGGATATCAATTGAAGGATTTCGGGACTTTCTCAGCCTCAAGTGTTGATTATCCTGATTTCATTCATCCGGTTGCCGGTGCTGTGAACAATGGAGAATTTCGTCGTGCTATTATACTTTGCGGAAGCGGAAACGGCGCTCAGATCACCGCCAATAAATATCCGAAGGTTCGTGCAGCGCTTTGCTGGAATACTGAACTCGCCCGTTTGGCCCGTCAGCACAACAATGCCAATATACTTACGCTTCCCGGACGTTTCGTGAGTAACGAACTTGCATTGGAAATGGCAATTGCTTTTCTGACGACAGATTTCGAAGGAGGCAGGCACCAGATCAGAGTTGATAAAATATCTAATACCTTATAAATCAGAAATATAATGTCGGAAAAATCCAGTAGTTTTCAACGTTTA
>CAZVKW010000125.1:3071-8678 GCA_964627945.1 uncultured Lentimicrobiaceae bacterium | reverse complement strand
GAATAAGTTTTTTACTCGCCGCAAGCAGCGGGGAATTAACCCCATAGAGATTAAAAGGATGCATACAGAGGCAAAGATCAAACTAAACTGATCATATCTTTGTCAAATTATTCCTAATTGAATATCTGATCAGTTCAACTTTGTTTTTCAGATTCAATTTCCTGAATATATTGGCTTTATGAACCTCGACGGTACGTTTGCTGATGTTTAGCTGAACCGATATTTCCTGACTGCTCATACCTTCTGCGAAAAACCGCAATAATTCATTCTCTCTGCGAGTGAGGATGTCCTTAGCCTTATATTTCTCCCCTGTCTGTCGGTTAAATGTTTCTTCAGCAATGTACTCGGCCACAGTGGTTTTGAACCATGTATGACCATTTTTCAATGAAGTTATTGCGGCCAAAAGTTCTTCCGACTTTGATTCTTTTGGAAGAAATCCTTTTACACCAGCCCTGAAAGCATCCAATACATGTTCTTTTGTTTGAAACATCGAGACCATCAGAATGGGCATATTTGGGAATTCGGCAAGAATATTCCTGGTTGCATAAATGCCGTTGTATCCGGGCATTTCATAATCCAAGATCACTAAATCAGGTTTAAATGTCCGGGTTTTCACTACAGCTTCGAGACCGTTATTCGTTTCTTCAACAAAAGTTGCCAATTTTGATCCAATCAGCAAGGTACGTAATCCTTCACGTACAAGTGCATGATCCTCAGCGATAAGAATTTTCATATGATTAATATTTATTATGGTTTATTTTTGATATGGGACTTCAAGTTTAACTCTGAAAATATGTTTGGGTAAGACTTCAAAGGTCATGATTCCGCCAATCATAGCGGCTCGGTGTTGCATGATGTTTAAGCCCAAACCGGATTTGCTTCCTGGCGCTTTAATTTTCTGACCAGAATTTTGAATCGTGAGCAGCATCCTATTCTGCAAATTTTCGATCCTGATAAAAATCTCAGCATTATCAGTATGTTTCA
Organism: uncultured Lentimicrobiaceae bacterium; assembly: GCA_964627945.1. GTDB lineage: Bacteria > Bacteroidota > Bacteroidia > Bacteroidales > F082 > CAJBPB01. The sequence goes on along the minus strand of CAZVKW010000125.1, from coordinate 7,694 downwards.
GTGCGTTTGTGAGCGATTCTTCAGCTATGCGAAATACATTTGATTGCGAAAAATCAGACAAGGCATCTTCAGGAATTGATTCAAAAACTGTTTCAATGCGTGTTGTCTGATGTTTCGTTATTTTGTCGACCAATTTCTTTATCGATTCTGTAAGATTGTTTCCGGGCAGAGAATCGATCATAATTTCGGATGATAATTTCCTCAACGAGGCGATTGCTTCAACCACCTGATCACGCACCGACTGCATGGAAGGATAAAGTATTGATTCATTATTTGAAGCCATGATATTTTCAAGGTGCAGTTTTACTGAAACCATGAACTGTCCGATATGGTCGTGAATCTCTCTAGAAATTCTTCTTCTTTCATTTTCTTCACCACTCAAAAATGCCACAGTTTCACGATAATCCAGATCACCGGTGACATTTTCATGTAAGAGCGAAAAAGCCTTTTGCGTATCAAAAGAACGATTCGATTCTGTTTTGTCGGTAATAGAAACAATAGCAACCGAACGATCGACAAAATAGGCAGATGTAACAGTAGCCGGAAAGGTTTTGCCGTCCTGTTTTGTGAATGTCAATCCTGAAATCAGGGCATGTCCTTTTTGAAGAAAATCGGCAACTTTTTCCGGATCTTTGGCAAAGGCGATAAAAGGAGTATTGTAAAAGTCTTCTCGATCGTAATTGAATAATTTAATTGCAGCAGTATTTAAATCCAGTATTTTCATATTTGACAACTGGATCAAAAACATCGGATCATCTGCAATTTCAAAAACCGTGCGGTATTGCTGTTCTTTTCGCAGTATCTCATTGCGATAATCGTTGAGTTGCAATAGGTTTGTAAGTATCCCTATCAGTTCAAAGCGAGAAAAATTTCTTTGTAATAAATAGTCGGCTCCATTTCGAAAGGCTTCCTGGGTAAGCAAATCATCTTTGGCAATTGTGTAAACAAGCGCAAACGGATGATAATCAGGGTCATAATTTTTTGCCCAGGTGATAATCCCCCAACTGTTTGCCGGTAGAAATGCTTGATCCATAATAATCACCAATGGTTGAAAGCGAATAATGGCTTTTCGGGCATCTTCAATATCTGCTGATTCAAGAATATTGAACATTTCCATCGGAATGATACAACTAGCTATGTATTTGCGTAGCAGGGGCTCCGCATGAATGATCAGCAGAGGTATTTTTTCCTTTATGACTTTCATAAATGGCATATTAATCCTGTTCAAACTTTGTGGGAAAACTGCAACTGATTGAGGTTTCCAGATGTTTAATGCTCTTGATCTCGAACTTACCCTTCATGACTCTTGTCATTTTCTTGGCCAGAATAAGTCCCAGACCCGCTCCTAACTGCTCCAGCTTTTCCCTGCCAAACTGCATATATGCGCCAATTTGTGAAATTTCATCTTCGGTAAATCCAATACCATGATCTTCAATTCTTAAAACAAACTGATTATCAACTACATCTCCTTTAATACTTACAAAACTATCATCGGGTGAAAACCGAAATGCGTTATCGGTCAACTCAGAAACTATTTTGCGGAACATATTTTCCTCAAGCTCAAGTCCACAACTTGAAGTACAGGAAAATACAAATTTATCTTCTCTGCCATATTTCCTTGCAATCTGATAAGCTTCGTCAAAAATGATAGCTTCAACCGTTTTCGCTTTTATTGGTACCAGTTTAAGCTGCTGAACAAGTTCTAGTTGTACATATAAAAGATAGTTCTCATACAGGCGTGAAAGCCTTTCTCCGCCTGAAAGTATAATCCGGCTCATCTCAACTATTTCTTCCTGGCTAAACTTGTTTGCTGATTCCGTCAACAGACTGCTAAACCCAATAATATTATTCAGCGGAGTCCTGATTTCCTGCGGCAAATGGGTAATGATGCGTGATCGTAGCGAATTAAGTTCCTCTTCAGATTTCGAAAGAATCTGCTCATGTTTATCCAATCGCGAAGTGACAGCATTGAGCAATTCGTCTTTCCCAAATGGTTTTGTAATATAATCATCCGCCCCCAGATTCATTCCAAAGCGAACGTGATCGCGTTCGGAAAGTGCCGACATAAAGATGAATGGTATTATTCGTTTGTCTCTCGACCTGAACTCGATCAAAAATCTTCTGCCGTCCATAACAGGCATCATAATATCGCTCAGAATCAGATCGGGAGAGAATTGTTGGGCGACCTCCAGAGCCTCGGCACCGTTTTTAGCGGTCGCAACCTGAAAGCCTTCGAATCTTAGCCAGTCTGACACCTCTGCTTTGAGCGCCTCTTCATCTTCAACAATTAAAATCTTATTCATAATTCAATTATAATTTGAATTTAAGCTCTTTAAGGTAGTAAACGTATTGCATTTTCCGGAAAAAAACAGGTAAATCTTGTGCCTATATTCTGTTGAGATTCAACTTCGATACGACCCTGATGCAATTCAACAGCCTGCTTAACGATAACCATACCAAGACCGGTTCCTTGTCTGTTATCAACATTGGAAGCCCTGAAATACGGGCTAAAAAGATTTTCGATCTCTTCTGCCGGAATCCCAATTCCCTGATCAAATATCTCAAATTGAACCTCATCATGCATCTTTTGAAGTACAATCTGTATTGGTTTCTCCTTATCTGAATATTTTATTGCGTTCGAGAGCAGGTTTGTGATCAGCTGTCGCATCAGTTTATGATCAAAGTCAAAAAAACAGCTTTCAGGAAGATTAGATTGAATTTCGTGATCAAAATCAGGATTTGAATTAAACTCTTCAATGATCTCTTCAATAACCTGACTCATATCTCCGGTTTGCGGATTGAAAGGTAATTTGCCTTCCCGAATTTTACTCAGACTTAACACATCATCCATTATTCTTTTCAGATGGCTGATCTGTTCGATAATTTTCGAGAATCGTTTGTTAATCTCCTGATCATCCATGCGATCACGGTAAGCTTTCAATGTTTCGGTTGTTGCCAGGATAGTAGCAAGCGGAGTCCGCAATTCATGCGAAGCCATGGATACGAAACGTGATTTAAGCTCACCCAGTTGTTTTTCCAGTTCAAAATTCAATTTAAGCTGCTGTTCTACTTGCTTTTGCCTTGTTATATCACTAGCCAGAATCGCATGTCGGAGTGGATTTCCTTTCTTATCGCGGATTGCATTTGAAGTAGCTCTGATCCATTTGTTTTCACCGTGAAGGGTGATGATTCTGAACTCCATATCGAGTACGTCTGATTGGTTCAAAAGATGTTCTCTGTATTTTTTTTCTACAGATTCTCTTTCATCAGGATGAATCATATTGAGTACAATTTCCCAATGTTTATACAAAGTGCTTCCGGGAAGGCCAAATACTTTATCAAATGCAGGATTGACATATAAGGTTTCACCACTTCTGCTGTCTCTTAACCAAAATATATCATTCACATTTTCTGCAAGTTGCCTGAACTTTATTTCACTTTCCTGCAGTGCATCTTCGGCCTTCTTCCGGATACTGATATCTTCAACCGAGCCATCAATGTACATGACAACTCCTGCTTTATCACGGATCAAACTGGCATTTTCAATCACATAGATTGGTTCTCCATTGCTTTTCAACCACACGGATTCAAATCCTCTTAGTTCATCTTTCAGATAAATCTGATTCAAAAAATCATTGTCCTTTGATTTTCTTAATCGTGTCACTTTTCCCAGTCCGGATTGCAGCGCTTCTTCAGCTGATGCGAATCCAAGTATTTCGCAAAAAGCCGGGTTTACCATGATGAAATTCCCGTCGGGTGCAAGCCGATACAGACCAATTGCTGCGTTGTGATAAAAACTACGAAATTGTTGCTCGCTTTTCTGCAACTCGATCTCAATTGTTTTCCGTTCAGTAATATTTGTTCTGGTACCACTGATTCTGATTGGTTTCCCATTGATGTCTACATCGATAATACTTCCGCTATCATGAATCCAGATATAGTTTCCATCAGCATGTAAGATGCGGTATTCTTCATCAAAACTATCTAATAAACCTTCGGAACAAGCATGAATTTTCTTGATAACAAACTCATATTCATCGGGATGCACGAAGCTGAAATACGTTTCAGGGCTTGTAAGAAGCTCCTCGGTATTCCGACCGATCATCTTCGACATTTGCAAATTATAGTTGATTTTATTATTCAGCACATCCCAGTTCCAGATAGCTGTATTTGCCGCTTCTGTAGCGAAAGCCAGCATATTTTCGCTTTCGATAATTGCGTTTTCATAATTGCTACGAATATGCAGGTTTACAATGAGTTCGGCAAAAAATTTTAATAGCTCCAGTTCGGTATGAGACCAGACTTTTTTCTGTTTAACTGCATCAAATCCAATAAAGCCGAGTAGTTTTTGATCATTGAGTAATGGAACGGTAATCAGAGATTGAATTTGTTGTGGTTCAAGAACCATCCTAAGCGGATCGTCCACCGATAATTTTAGCACATCCTCAACCACCATTGACAGTCCATTGATGTGATTGTCCATCCAAATTGATAATTCTGACATCGGTATATCCTGCAAATTTTCAATTTCAGGACTGATTCCTTCGGCACACCATTCATGCGTGTTTGAGGTTGTTAATAAATCCATATTATAACTAAACACATATGCGCGGTCAACTCCCA
>CAZVKW010000125.1:0-2971 GCA_964627945.1 uncultured Lentimicrobiaceae bacterium | reverse complement strand
TAATCATATCCCAGTCCCAAACACCCGCCTTTATTGACTTGATAGCCAGATCGAAACGCTCTTCACTATCACGTATCGCTCTTTCGTATGCTTTCCGTTCAGTGATATTCCTGCTTGTTCCAACAATTCCTATGATATTGCCTTTTTCGTCATATAAAGGAGCTTTTGCTGTTTCGTGTGGAGCAGTACTACCATCTGCATAGCTAACTTCTTCCTCAACTATGATGGGCTTTCCATTTTTGAAAAGCAAATAATCATCGCTAATAAATTTCTCAGATGACTGTTTATCAAATAGTTCCAGGTCTGTTTTCCCAACAAAATCTGGTGCAGATATTCCGACAAGTTTTTCAAATGATTTGTTTCCACCCAGATATCTTCCAAGCCTGTCTTTATAAAAAACGATATCAGGTATTGAATTGAGAATGCTGGTAAGTAAAGATTTTTCCTTGGCAAGCAGATTTCTTACATTTTCCATCTCAGTAATATCCCTGATCACAGAAATAACCTCATGATCATTGACCGGAAGCACCCTGTTTTCGTAATTTCTGTCTTTTCCTGCTATTGATAAACTATAGGTATAAACTACCGGCTGCATTGTGCTGATTGCCTGTTCTACTGTTTTCATTGAAACTTCTGCCAGATCAGGAGGTAGAACATCATTGATTTTTTTACCAATAAAATTTTTTGGTTCGGTAAGCAGCATATCCTCGTTCTGCGTATGCACACCAAGATAAGTGCCATCAAGATGAATATAAAAAACAAGATCGGGGAGTGAATTTAACAGTATTGAGTTGATCTTTTCACTGGCCTGCTGCTTTTCTTCTAAAATTTTCCTGTGTGTAATATTCTTTCCAACAGTCTGAATTTCAACTATTTCACCATTATCCCCAATAATGGGATAATCTGTCCATTCCCACCAGATCAATTTGCCATTATCATATTCTTCGCGGTATTCATAATTCATAGTATGAGGCTTCTGCATCAGGTCTTCGAGGTAATTCCTGATACGTTGCCTTTCCTTTTCCTGAACAAATTCAAGAAATTTATGCCCAATGATTTCTTCTCTTTTCAGGCCAAATTGCACGCAATAAGCATCATTTACAAACAGTAAAGTTGTGTCGGGCAGAAACCTGAAGATAATATCTTCCTGGCTGTTAAGTATTGATAAATATGAATTTTCACAATGCTTCAGCTGTAATTGAGCCAGTTTCCGATCATTGATATCAAGGACAACCGTAAGTAATGCGGCTTCATCGTTGAAGCTAATTTCACTTGAACTAAGTTCAACATAAATGGCATTTCCATGCTTCGTAATATGTTGCCACTCAGTTTTAGAAGGATAAATATTTTGACCTTGTATGTATAGGTTATTGATGATATTTTGTTCACTAATCCGATGTAAATCAAGTATTTTCAGATTCAGAACCTCATCTTCAGTGTATCCATAAAAGCGAAATCCAGCGATATTCATGCTCAGAATCTCCAACGAAGCCTTTGAAAAGATGAACATAGGAACCGGGCAGAGACTGAATAAATCGTTCGACGACATCGTGCTAAAAGTTAGAACTTAAGGTTTTTAACCTATTTTTAAGAAAGATTTTAATTATTGTGTCAATTTTATAAATAAGTAATATACAAATAGGAATTCGTTGTTCATCGTCAATAAAATGATGCAGTAAACAAAATTCCACTTCAGTTTACAACCATTTGTTTCTCAATATCCTTTTCAGAAAAGATATGGCAAAATTAGTCTTGCTAAGTACAAATAACAATAGTAAAACACTACTATTTAATGAATACTATTTAAGTAAATATACGTATAATTCAGGCTAAAAACAATAAAAACGGTAAATTGAAAGAATTGCCGGTGGCACAACTTATTTTCGGGTGAGCCGTTTCTCTTCTTTTATCTGGATGCCAAGACTGCGAACGGAGTTTCTCAGGTCGAATACCGAACGTGTCATTTCGGTCGGAACTTCGTGAATCAACTGGAGTTTTGCGTTTGTTTTTTCGAGCAAAGCCAGAATTTCATCGAGTAAATATCCCTTTTTTCTTACTTTTTCGATGTCATCCAGATTGCGGTTGCGGAAATCGATATAAGAATCCCATTTGCCGATCGCTTCGTTGTAGAGATTCACTGAAATATTCAATATATTGACTTTTTCATTGTAAAGTTCAACATCGAGGTTTTCATACAAAAATGACAGCCGCTTCGCAATTGCCTGATTCGTTTCCATATACTGATTTATCCTTCGGATTTCATCTGTAATCTTCTGCTTTTCATTCAGTTGAAGATGATGTTGGATAGAATCCGCATACGAAAAACGAGGCAGAGCAGCTTTTAACATTTTCTTTTGAAAAACCGGAACTTCCAGAAACTGCCAGATCGGATCGAACGGAATATGGGATAAAATCATTTTATCGGGCGTGACCATGAAATACTGTTCATCAAAAACATGCTCGTAAGTTCCATTCACCAGGCTACCCGACGACCAGGTAGGATCGAACAAATACCAGTTTCCATCTATTTGTGCGGCGACCCAGGCATGCGGACTTGGATTGATATGATCATCCTGAATGGTGTAACCATCTATAATATACGATTTTATATCCATCGAACGGCAGAGGCTATCCATCAGACCGGCATATCCGCCACAGACTGCTTTCCGGCTTTTGAATGCGGAGGAAATTATTTCAGCATTTTCACTTACGCTGATTCTTTGAACAGTCATATTAAAATCATAGCGTAGATTCATGGCAATCCAGCGCTGAATGGCACGAATGCGATCTGTTTCCTTTGTGAAATTCGATTCGATCCAGACAGCCAGTGAAGGAATACTTCGTTCGGCAGATTCCGGTATTGCAGCTACTTTCGTATCTACCCTGTCCCAAATTGTTTTCTGCGAAAAGACGGACACATTGAGGGTGATCAAAACGAAAAGCAGCAGGTATCTCATTCGCAGGGGTTTTA
>CAZVKW010000124.1:0-8740 GCA_964627945.1 uncultured Lentimicrobiaceae bacterium | reverse complement strand
TATCCGAAAAGCTGCGAAAACAACTCATGTACCGAGGATACCGGAATAATTTCAATTCCGTATTTTGAAGTATCAAGTCCGCGAAAGTTGTATTTTGAGATATAAATCCGTTCAAAACCCAGTTTATCAGCCTCGGTAATCCTTGCTTCGATGCGGTTCACGGCACGTATTTCGCCCGAAAGTCCGACCTCAGCCGCGAAAGTCGATTTGCTGTCGATCGGAATATCTTCACTCGACGAAAGTACCGCCGCAATCACCGAAAGGTCAATCGCAGGATCTTCCACACGGATTCCTCCTGCAATATTCAGAAATACATCTTTGGCGCCTAATCTGAATCCTGAACGTTTTTCAAGCACTGCCAGCAACATATTCAACCTTCGCAGATCAAAGCCTGTCACAGAACGCTGTGGCGTCCCATAAGCCGCCGTACTGACGAGGGCCTGTGTTTCGATGAGCATTGGCCGCAAGCCTTCCACCATGGCCGAAATGGCGATTCCGCTCACATTTTCTTCGCGCTGCGAAAGTAAAATTTCGCTCGGATTGTTCACTTCGCGCAATCCACGGGCATTCATCTCGAAAATCCCGAGTTCCGAAGCTGATCCGAAACGGTTTTTCACTGCCCTGAGAATCCGGAAACCATAATGCCGGTCGCCCTCGAACTGCAAAACTGTATCCACAATATGTTCGAGCACTTTCGGTCCGGCAATGCTGCCATCCTTGGTGATATGACCGATCAGAAAGACCGGAACATTCGTCATTTTAGCCAGTTTCATCATCTCGGCGGCCGTTTCCCGAATCTGTGAAATGCTTCCGGCAGAGGCTTCAATCATATCCGACTGGAGCGTCTGAATAGAATCGATAATGATGAGCTGGGGTTGCAGGTTTTCGAAATGGCTGAAAATGGCTGAAGTGGAGGTTTCGGCCAGAATGTAACAGTTTTCATTCTGAATCCCGACCCGGTCGGCGCGCATTTTGATCTGCTGCAGGCTCTCTTCACCCGAAACATACAGAACTTTCAGTTCTTTGACGGCCAGCGCCACCTGTAACATCAAAGTCGATTTTCCGATTCCGGGTTCACCACCAATCAGGATGAGAGAACCTGCAACGAGTCCACCACCCAGCACGCGGTTCAGTTCCGCATTGTGCATATCGATGCGCTGTTCTTTTCCGGCTTCGATCTCCTTAACAGCAACCGGCTTTGATTTTTGACCTGATTTACTGATGCTTGCAGTAGTCTGATTTGATTTTCCAGTTACAACTGTCTCTTCCACATAGGTATTCCATTCACCACAGGCATTGCATTTCCCGATCCATTTCGGGGATTCGTTGCCACAGTTACGGCAGAAGAAAACAGTTTTGGTTTTGGCCATTTTGATATTATATCATTGAAAATTATTCAATCAGCGTCATTTCCTTGATCAGATGACCGGCTCCGGCGTATTTGTCGATCACGAATAAAACATAGCGGATATCAACCGAAATATTGCGGCAAACGGCCGGATCATACATCAGATCACTCATCGTTCCTTCCCAGCAACGGTCGAAATTGATGCCTACAAGCTGGCCTTCGGCGTTCATCACCGGACTGCCTGAATTGCCACCTGTTGTGTGGTTCGAAGCGGCAAATGCCACGCGCATCTGACCTTCTTTGTCGGCATAGATTCCAAAATCGTGGTCGCTATACAATTGTTTCAAACGTGCATCAATGCGGTAATCCATCACATCCGGATCATCCTTTTCGATGATGCCGTCGAGGGTCGTAAAATAGTTGTAATAAACTCCGTCGGCCGGTTCAAAACCGCCAACTTTTCCATAGGTGATGCGAAGGGTAAAATTGGCATCGGGATAGAAACGCTTGTCACACTGCATTTCCATTTGTCCCTGCATATAAATACGCTGCAGACTGTCGATTCGGGTGCCAAGGTTTTTTACGAAGGGCTGAATCCGGGTTTCGGAAAACGCACGTTGACTCATAACAATTTGATATGCAGGATCCTGTATGATTTTTTTTGCTTTTTTCTTTGAGAAATCCGTCAGCAGGGCAACAACAGTTTCTTTTTGCGCAAAGAGCGACTTTTCGAACAAACGGTTTACATAATCGGCTGTGTATGACTTTGATCCGGCATTGAGCTTGTTCAGAAAATCGGGTCTGAAACCAGCCGCTTGGTTGTTGATATAATACCAGAGCAGTTCGGTAGCCACTTCGCGGTCGATGGGCTGGTAATAATCCTTGAAATGCGTTTCAGTCTGGCGCAGCAATCCTGTCACCATTTCATCAATTTTCTTTTGATCCGGCTGATCTTTTGTTGATTCATCCACCAATGCTTTGAATCTGTTGGTGAAATTCAATAATTCGATTCCTAATCCGGCTTCAGTCAGAAAATCAGCAGCGATTTTAATGGGTGAAAATTCCAGATACGTACTTTCAAAGGCAGGAATGAGGCCTGCATAATGGTTTTTCCGGGCTTCATCGGCCTTGGCCCATTGCATGAAGGATGTTTCAAAAGCCTGTTTCTTTTCAATCCCGTTCAGACGATCGATTCCCCGGCTTTCGCCGATCATTTTTTTCCAGCCATTGGCCACGCCGGCATCTTTGCTGGCGTACTGAATGCGCACTGCCGGATTGTTTGCAGCATATTTTCCATAAATATCGAGGCGCTTCTGCCGCAGATTGATGCGGTGAGGATTGCTTTCTTCGGTGACCATTTTTACGGCAAAAGAGGATAAATACTCACTTGTGCGGGCCGGATAGCCATAAACAAAGGTAAAATCACCTTCGTCGACACCTTTGAGTGAGATTGGGAAATGAAAGTTTGGTTTATAAGGCTGGTTATCAGCACTGTAATCAGCAGCTTTGTTGTCTTTCCCTACGTAGATCCTGAAAACAGAGAAATCGCCTGTGTGGCGGGGCCACATCCAGTTGTCGGTATCACCGCCGAATTTTCCGATTAGTGAGGGAGGTGCTCCAACGAGACGAATATCTTTAAATGTTTGTGTATAAAGAAGATAGAACTGGTTGTCCTGGAAAAACGGCTTCACTTCCGCGTCCCAGCCACTGAGTTCCTTTGCCTGTCTGGTCAGTACTTTGCTGTTTTCGTCAATCTTCTGATAACGTTCCTGTTCGGTCATTTTATCCGTGATGCCGATCAGGATTTGCTGTGTTACATCTTCCATTTTCATGAGCATCGTAACGGTAAGACCCGGATTTGGCAATTCCTCAGCCTGATTCAATGCCCAGAAACCATTTGTGAGGTAGTCGTTCTCGAGACTGCTGTGTTTCTGGATGGAACCGTAACCGCAATGGTGGTTGGTGAATAGAAGTCCCTGGTCAGAGACGATTTCAGCTGTGCAACCACTTCCGAAAAGGACAATTCCATCTTTCAGACTCGAATGATTGATAGAATAAATATCTTCGGCTGTGAGACGCATGCCCATGGATTGCATTTCCTTTTCATTCCAGTCACCCAAGAGCATCGGGATCCACATACCTTCGCCGGCGCTGAGCTTTCCGACAAACAGAAGCAGTATCAAAGCGATTACAAATTTCCTCATTTTGAATATTTTTTGCTAAAATAATGAATTTATCCCTTTTTCAGGCAGTCAGGATGTTCTGAACCGGAATTTCATCCGCTTCATCCCAGTTAATCAATGCGTTAAATAATTTGAAAGTCTCAAATTCATGCAGGTTTTCGACCTTTCCCGGAAAAGTTTGTAGTATGCCTGCCTCTATCAGAGATTCTCGTCTGACACCCGCAAGCAGCGGATTTTCAGGTGTGAACCATTCGTTTCCTTTCCGGAAGGCAATGTTGCAATAAGTTGTATCGGTGACACGGCCGTTTCGCTGCATCAGCACCTCGTCACAACTGCCACGCTGGTGGAAAATCCAATCGAGATCGTGGCGCTTTGCATACTTAAAATTGTAATCGATTCCTTTGTCTTCCACCAAACGAAGCGACTGGATGTTTCTCTTCTGATAGGGAATATACTCAGGCGCAGCAAAACCGTGACCATAGAGCAGCCGGCACTTGAAAAGTCCGGTTTCAGGAATAGGAAACTGCCGGAGATAATTTTCCAGTTGAAAAGCAGCCTGAGGGCTATTTGTCAGCATTTCCAGCGAACGCTTCATACGCGCCTCATGCAATCTGATCAGATCAAATTGGCCATCCTGCAGACGGATGCTTTCCAGAAGCAGATAATAGAATTTCATATGATCGGAAGATACACTTTATCAAGCAGTTCCTGATATTCGCTTTCGCATTTGCTGTTCACAGTGATGCCGCCACCGGCTTTGAAAATGAGTCCGGTTTCTGTTTGTTCTATAAACCGGATCATCACGGAGCTGTTGAGCTGAATGCCATCAAAAATTCCGAAAACACCGGTGTAAAAGCCTCGCTCATAAGCTTCTGCATTACGGATGATTTCAAGTGTTTTTTTCTTGGGTGCACCTGAGATGGAACCTGCCGGAAGAAGGTTAGTTAGAATGCTACCGATCTGTGCGAATGGATTTTCAGGCAAATTCCCGGAAATTACCGAGCTGGTTTGCAGCAGTTTACCCCGATGTGTTTCGATGGTTTCGACATATCTGAACCGATCGACCCGCACTTCGGTGGCGACCATATTCAGATCGTTGCGCAGCAAATCGACAATCGTATAGTGTTCGGCAAGTTCCTTTTCGTCTTCCATCAGGCATTTTTCAGCATCCTGAATTTCGGCATCAATTGTGCCTTTCATCGGAAAAGTGAAGATGCGTCCGTCGCTGATTTTCACAAAAGGCTCGGGTGAAAAAACAGTAAATCGTTCTTTCATCCATAGCCTGAAAGGAGCCTGACTGCGGATGAAAATTTCTTGTAGCGACAGGCTGGTTTTAATCTCAACCGGCATGGTCAGATTGAGCAAATATGAATCGCCCCGCTGCAGATGATACATAACTTGATCAAAAGAAGTTGTATATCGTTGATAATCAACTGGAACAGAAATGAAATCGAATAGTTTACTGAATGATGTTTCGTTTGCCGGGGCGTTTGTGTGTTTGCCAATGCGATAAAGAATTTCATCCGGATCAATTTCGCTAAGTGGAATAACGAGCGGATTTTGCATCAGAAAATCAATAACAAACAGAAAGGGAATCCCCTTTTCACCCAGTTCGTTCATCCTGATTTCGGCCGTTTGCATGCTTGTCATGGCACAAATGTAGCTGATTTGAAGAAAAAGAAGGATTCCTTTCCATTTTTGGAGGTCTGATTCCTGAATACACGCACGAAAGCAGGAATTTTTTACTTTTAACGCAAATACACTTCATGAAACGGGTTATACTTTCTGGCTTTTTTACGCTGTTATTATTCACGCTCCATGCCCAGGATACACTCACAGTGATGCAGTATAATCTGCTGTATTATGGCGTGAACAACGAATTCTGTACTGCAGAAAACAACAGTCTAAGTGCCAAAGATCCGGCTTTGAAGAAGATTCTGGATGAGGTTCAGCCCGATATTTTTACGGTAAATGAACTTTCATCCACGGTTTCGGTACACAGTCATTTGCTGGATGAAGTGCTGAATACCAATAGTTTAAAAACTTATGAAAAGGCTGACTACGATCCTTATGTAACATCGGACATTTGCTCCATGTTGTTTTACAACAGCTCAAAGCTCAGGATTGCGCGGCAGGCCATCGCACAATCGCTGGTGCGCGACATCAATTTGTATGAACTTTATTATCTCTCCGACGATCTGGCACAGGGTGATACCGCTTTTCTGGTTTGTATTGTCGGACATCTGAAAGCAGGAAATACTTCAGCAGACGAAAGCACACGTTCGACCATGGTGAGTTTAACCATGCAGTTTCTCGAAAACGGCTATCAGTCTAAAAACCTGTTGTTTATGGGCGATTTCAACTACTATACGGCATTTGAAACGGGTTTTCAGAAGATGACCAATTACAGCAATCCTGATTTACGGTTTTTTGATCCTGTAAACCGCATGGGCAGCTGGAACAACAACTCGGCTTATACCGATGTGCATACACAGTCGACCCATACCAGTTCGAACGGTTGCCCTTCGACAGGAGGCATGGACGATCGTTTCGATTTTATTCTTGCCTCGGGCGAAGTAATGGATGGAGAACAATACGTCCGGTATATTCCGGGATCGTATCATGCTTTCGGGCAGGATGGGAATCGTTTCAATGGAACGGTAAATGGTTCTCCAGCTAATTCATCTGTTTCTCAGCAAGTTGCAGATGCCTTGTACACCATGTCGGATCATCTGCCGGTGGTCATGAAGCTGAAAGTGGATAAAACGCTCGATGTGTATGAGCGACCCGGAAATCCTTTCAGGCTGATTGTGAGTCCAAATCCGGTTTCTGCCGGAAATCCGCAAATTAAACTTGAGTCTTCAGGAATTACTTCAGTGGATTATCAAGTTGAAGTATATGATTTACAAGGACATATAATAAAAACTGCTACTTTTGTACCATCTTCAGGAAATTCAACTTTGCGATGGAATCTGACCGGATTGAGTTCAGGAATGTATCTGTTGAAAATCAGTTCGGAAGGAAAAGTGCCGGTTGTTCAGCGGTTTGTTGTGACCAATTAAAAAAAAGTCCGGACTTGCTGCCCGGACTTTCATATAGATTTCAATCAGATTTACCATCTTTTCTTCCGGTCACCTGTTGGTTTATTCTTGGGATAACCTGATCTTTCGGGCCTTTCTGATTTTCTGAAGCCACGGTCACCGCCTTCTTCCGCTTTTTTATACGGACGTTTTACGGCTGGTGCATCTGAATCAAAATTTGCTCTTGGTTTTCTGGTTTCAAAATCGCTTTTGCGGTCGCCTGCCGGTTCAATTCTGATTCCTTTCGGGTTCATTCTTGAGTTTGCAAATGCCTCAACCACAGTAGCAATCTGATCGCTGTCAACTTCGAGGAAGGAGAAAGCATCGCTGATGTCGATCCGGCCGATATTCACGTCGCGTGAGCGGGTGATTTCGTTGATCACACCGATGAGGTTCGGCGGATTGTTGATATTGTCTTTGCGTCCGACGCTGATAAACATGCGTTGGAATTTTCCGCTGCTGCGAGGCGTTTTACGGGGTTCTCTGTCTGAAAATTCCCTGCGGCGGTCGTCGCGTGGCGGGCGGTCATTATCACGTCCGGGAGCATCTCTGTCGCGGCGGCGTTCACGGCCACCAAGGCTGCTTGGGCTGTAATCATCGCGGCTGCGTGATTCATCCACATTCAGGTCCTGAGCGTCTTTGTAATATTCGAGGAAGCTGTTAAACTCAAGCGACACAAAGCGTTTGATGATTTCCTCACGGTCCATCCATTCAAGTTTGCGGTAAATGAGTGGCAGGAAAGAATCAATTTCGGTGTGGTTCACTTCTACTTTTTCCATTCGGTCGATCTGGTTGAAAAGCTGTTTTTCGCAAACCTGAACACCGGTTGGTATTTTTGCTTTGGCAAATTCACGTCCGACCTGTTTCTCGATCATCCTGATTTTACCTTTTTCCTTCATATTGATGATACTCACCGATATACCTGTTTTGTCGGCTCTTCCGGTTCGTCCGCTGCGGTGGATATAAGCCTCGAGTTCGTCTGGCAGATTGTAGTTGATTACATGGGTCAGATCGGTAACATCAAGTCCACGGGCTGCAACATCGGTAGCCACAAGCATCTGTAAGTTACGTAATCTGAATCGGTTCATTACATGATCGCGCTGTGATTGTGACAGATCGCCATGAAGGGCGTCAGCATTGTAACCGTCGCGGATGAGTGAATCGGCAATTTCCTGTGTTTCGCGGCGGGTGCGGCAAAAAACGATGGCATAGATATTCGGATAGTAATCGGCAATGCGTTTGAGAGCCAGATAGCGGTCTTTGGCATGAACCAGGTAATACACATGTTTTACGTTGGCTGTGCCGGTGTTTTTTTGTCCTACGGTTTTGATTACCGGGTTTTTCATGTATTTGGCAAGGATGCGCTCAACCTGACTTGGCATGGTGGCCGAAAACAGGAGGGTGTGCTTTTCTTTGGGCATTTCCTGCAGGATGGTATCGACTTCTTCCTGAAAGCCCATATCGAGCATTTCATCAGCTTCGTCAAGGACGGCCCAGCGAACGGAACTGAAATCCACCTTCCCGCGGCGGATCATATCGTTCAAACGGCCTGGTGTGGCCACAATAATCTGTGGATTGTCGTAAAGTTGTTTCAACTGCACATCGATGCTTGCTCCGCCATAGACAGGAATAATCTTGATCTTGGGCATGAAGGCTGCATAGTTTGTGAGGTCTTTGGTAATTTGCAGACAAAGTTCGCGTGTGGGGCAAAGGATCACCGCCTGTGTTTTGCGCAGATTGGTGTCGATGTGTTGTAAAACGGGCAAACCAAAGGCGGCCGTTTTACCGGTACCTGTCTGGGCTAATCCGACGAGATCGGATGGGTTTTCTAATAAAGCGGGGATAACGGCTGCTTGGACCGGCATTGGCTCTTTGAATCCGAGGGCTTCCACTGCTTTGAGCAGGTCGGGATTCAGGCCAATTTCTTGAAAATTAGGCATAAATGTATTTATAATGAGCGGCAAAGGTAAGATTTATTTGCGCTGCTTTGCTTTTTATTCTTAAAATACTTAAAAACCAATCTTTTACACAATGATCAGACCCTTTCTTCCTGACTTCAGATTTTCAGGTTTATTATTTCTTCTTATCATCATTTCTTGTTTGTTTCATTGAAAAAATACAGCAAACCG
>CAZVKW010000123.1:0-8848 GCA_964627945.1 uncultured Lentimicrobiaceae bacterium | reverse complement strand
GCTGATCTTTTCCAGGAGAATTCACCATTTTCATTTTTGACTGCCCAGAAATCGTAGAAAACATGCATGCGGTCTCCATTGATATCCAGACGTGTGCTTCCTGTTGCCCCGGAAAAAGCCGATGCCTGCTGAATAAAACGGGATTTAAATGCATCAAATCCCGGATCTGATTCAAGAGAAAGTGCAGTAAATACTGTGTTCCAGAGTATATCATAAGCCGCTAGTGCATATATACCAGCTCTGGTTCCAGTTGTTGTTTCAATTCGGTCGAGCAAAGGATTATACACAGAAGCAGCTGTTTCATCATATCCAAAAACCGGGCATTGAAGTTTAGATTCAACTGCAAAGGATGAAGCATTCCCGTTTGCTAACAGGACAGTACTCTGAGCAAAAGCCGATGCACCATAAATTTTGATGGATTCATCCATTCCTACAGCACTCAAAGCTTCCAGAAAAGCGGTCCCATCGCTGTAAGATATCAGATAAACAGCCACTTTCCCGTTACCAAATTCGCCTGTTGAAGCCGAAATCATTGCCTTTACATTGGCTGCAACTGCTGAAAAATCAGTCGTTCCGGGTTCAAACAATTGTTGTGTTAAGACGACTCCTCCATCAGCAGCAAACTTATTCCGGCTTGCCTCGATCAGTGAGGTGCTCCACAAATCGTTCCGTACAACCGGAATGATCGCTTCGATGGAATCAGCGGCAAACATCGAGCAGATCGCCTGCGCCTGATACGTATCGGATGGCACAAAGCGGAGTAGATTATCATCAGGAATTGCCAGATACGTGGAGACAGCCGAATGGGAAACAAGCAACACATCATTCTGATTAACAATCGTTTTCACGGCTTTTGCCTCCGCACTTGTATAAGGCCCTATGATTAGTTGTACGCCTTTATCGATGAGGATTTGTGCCTTTTCTTTTGCTTCTGTGGTGTCTGATTTGGTGTCTTCGTAAAACAGCTCAATGCTCGCATCAAAACCTCCAGTCTGAATAAAAGAATTTACATCCTGAAGTCCGAGATCAAGGGCCGCTTTCGTTTCGATGGCATTTTGACTCCCTGTTCCTGAAAACCCAAGCAAAACACCAACTTTAACTGTACGCGTACCGGACGAACTCTCTTTATTACAACTGACTGTTAATAAGGATAATACGATCACCAATGTTGTGATAATCCATTTTGACACATTTACATTCTTTCGCTTCTTCATTATTTTCAGTTTTTTCTCCGCAAATCAATAAATCTAAGCGAAGGGTATTTATACAAAGATAGGGTACAGAATGTGAATTACTTATTCTATTCGATCTATTTTTCTATATTTTTACATAACATTTCTCAAAAACAAAAAGTCATGAAAAAGTACTTTGTTCGTCTCCTGATTCTTTTTGGATTTGCCGTTTTACTTCATTCTTGCCACGACGAAAATCCGGTTGTCACTATCAGCAGTATTTATGGATCCTGGGTTCGTGAAATAACTGATTCTGAAGGAATTGTGTTCACCGCTCGACTAAGCCTCAAATCGAACAACACCTATGATTTTGAAGTGCTTAGTGTTGCGCCGGGACACTCTGACGGAACAGGTGGTTTTAAGATTTCTTCTGGGTTCCTAACAATTATTGACGATGCACAATGCGGCTTTAATGGTTCGTATGAATTCGTTATCGGACTAAAATCACTTGCATTGGTTGCTTTTGACGATGACTGTCCTCCCCGTGTCACTGCTCTGCAAGGTGTCTGGACAAAAGAAAACTGATCTTTGTTATTAATTTTGAAATATGAACAGATTCGCAGCTATTCTAATGATTATCGGATTTTTAGCAGGATGCAAGGAGGCTGAAAAAGCTCCGCTGGTAAAAATAAGAACCAAATATGGTGTCATCCGGATGGTGCTTCACGATGAAACTCCAAAACACAAAGCTAATTTCCTGAAACTGGTTTCGGAAGGTCGTTTCGACAGCCTGCTTTTTCATCGCACGATTCAGGGATTCATGATTCAGGGTGGTGATCCTGATTCAAAATACGCCAAAGCTGGTCAGGCATTGGGCGATGGCGACGTTGGCTATACAATTCCTGCCGAATTCAGTGAAAATTTATATCATCGTCGTGGAGCTGTTGGGGCTGCCAGAGAAGATAATCCTGAAAAACGTTCAAGCGGAATTCAGTTCTATATCGTTCAGGGACGTAAAGTTACTGCAGATGAAGTTCATACAGATATGCGAAAACTCAGAAGCACAATCACTGAACTGAGTAAGCAAATGGAATATGACACCTTGCAGAAAAATCTCAGCGCATACAGAAAAACACATACATATCCTGAATACCGCAAACGGCTGATACAACTCAAGCCAGCAATTGAACAGGCATCCGGATTGAGTTTTACCCAAAAGGTGCGTCAGGATATTATTGACACTTATCTGGCCGAAGGTGGCACGCCCCATCTCGATCAGGATTATACTGTTTTCGGACAAGTGATCTCAGGAATGGATGTAATTGATGCCATTGCTGCTCTTCCCGCGGATTCCCTCGACCGACCCGTATCAGATGTCCGCTTTTTTGCAGAGATTGAGTACCTCCCAAAATCAGAAATTGAACAGGAATTTGGCTACCACTTTCCTGAAAAATGAGGCTTTTAGGAATAAAAAAACCCATACAACAAAACTGTATGGGTTCTATAATTATCTTTTTTTGAATTATTTAGGATCGTAAGCCCATTTAAGGTAAATCGATCCCCAGGTGAATCCTCCTCCAAAAGCGGCCAGAATCAGATTATCGCCTTTATGAAGCTGATTTTCCCAATCCCACAGGCACAAAGGAAGTGTGCCACTTGTGGTATTACCATATTTCTGAATATTGATCATCACTTTTTCTGTTCCAACACCCATGCGTCGTGCTGTGGCATCGATAATACGCAGATTGGCCTGATGTGGAACAAGATAAGCCACATCATCCGATGAAAGATTGTTTTTCTCCATGATTGCAGCAGCAACATCTGCCATATTGGTCACGGCAAATTTAAAGACCGGCTGTCCATCCTGAAAGATATAATGTTCGCGTGCATCAACTGTTTCATGGCTTGGTGGTTTGGCTGATCCGCCGGCTTTCTGATGCAGATAAGGCAAACCAGATCCATCTGTATGCAGCATCGAATCCATGATCCCAAATCCTTCGGTCGTAGGCTCAAGCAAAATGGCTCCTCCGCCATCGCCAAAAATGATGCAGGTTGCACGATCTGTGTAGTCTACAATGGACGACATCTTGTCGGCACCAACAACGATTACTTTTTTATGTGAGCCGCTTTCAATAAATTTTGAGGCTGTAACAAGGGCATACAAAAGTCCTGAACAAGCTGCATTCATATCGAAACTGAAAGCGTTTTTGATGCCGCAATTATGACTGATCATATTGGATGTGGCCGGGAAAAGCATATCCGGGGTAACTGTTGCACAGATAAGCATATCCACTTCTTCGGGCTTTGTGCCGGTTTTTTCGAGTAAACCCTTCACAGCTTCAGTTCCGATAACTGAGGTCCCCTGGTTTTCTCCCTTAAGAATGTGCCGTTCTTTAATACCTGTGCGGCTGATAATCCACTCGTCGGTGGTATCAACCATTTTCTCCAGATCGGAATTTGACAGAATATCTTCAGGCACCCAACCATGAATGCCTGTAATTGCTGCTCTGATTTTGGTCATTAATAGAATAATTTAATCAAAATTGGTTATTGGCTGCACCGGGAAATGGCTTCAGTCAATTTTTCAATAAAACTTGAAGCAGCAATGTTTCTCGATAGCATCATCATATTTTTAATTGCGAGGGCGCTACTGATGCCGTGTCCGATGACGACGGTTTTATTGATTCCGATAAGCGGGCTTCCACCATGGACTTCATAGTTGAACAATTTGAAATAATCATCCATGAGGCCTCTTTTCTCCATAATCCTGTAAATGGCCTGTGACTGTTTGATAACGATGTTACCGGTAAAACCATCACATACAACAACATCGACCTTTTCTCCGAAAAGATCGCGTCCTTCAACGTTCCCTATGAAATTGAAATCGGTAGAGTCTTTCATTAACTGAAAGGTCGCCTGCACAAGCAGATTGCCTTTTTTGTCCTCTTCTCCAATATTTAACAGGCCAACTTTTGGGTTTTTGATTCCAAAAACATATTCGGCATAGCATGATCCGAGCAATCCATACTGATAAAGCACATCGGCTTTGGCATCCGGATTGGTTCCAACATCGAGAATCACTGTATTTCCACCATTTACCTTCGGAATAAGTACTGCGCTTGAAGGCCGGATTACACCCGGAATGGTATTGATTGCATGAACAGACCCAACCATCATGGCTCCGCTGTTTCCAGCGCTCGAAAAAGCATCGATCTTTCCGGCTTTGAGCCACTCAAAACCTTTAACGATAGAGGAATCGGGTTTTGTCTGGAATGCTCTGGTGGGAGAATCTCCCATTTCAATAATATCCGGGGCATGGACCACTTCGATCCTGCCTGATGCAATATCCTGAGGATTTATATGGGCCAGTATTGTCGACCTGTCACCAAAAAGGACTACACAATCCTCAGCGGGAAGTTCTGCTAATAGCATCACCAGCCCTTCAAGAGTTACCTGTGGGGCAAAATCGCCACCGAAGACATCGAGGCCTAAACGCATGGATTAAAGTTTAAATGGTTTTTCACTGGTTTAAAGACGGAAAGCGCTTAGGCTTTCGCTGCTTCCATGACCAATTTACCTTTGTAATAAAGGTTACCATCAACTTTATATGCTCTGTGATAAAGGTGTATTGCGCCTGTTACCGGACAAGTTGCCAATGTTGGCATTTCAGCTTTATCGTGGGTTCTTCTTTTGTCTCTTCTTGTCTTTGAGTGTTTTCTCTTGGGATGTGGCATGATTCGCGATTTTAAACAATATTAATTAATTATCTGATTTCAAGTTCTTTAATGCTTCCCATCTTGGATCTGCTTCAATCGGAGCCTCTAACTGGTTCAGGCGATTGATCACTTCCTGATTGCAACTTGATTCTCCTTTTTCATTATCAGGATGTATGC
The DNA here is from genome assembly GCA_964627945.1 of uncultured Lentimicrobiaceae bacterium. Classification (GTDB taxonomy): domain Bacteria; phylum Bacteroidota; class Bacteroidia; order Bacteroidales; family F082; genus CAJBPB01. The sequence goes on along the minus strand of CAZVKW010000123.1, from coordinate 3,783 downwards.
GTCGAATGGGTAACAATAACAATGTATATTCATATAACAACTGGCTGAGATCAAACTGGTGTTGTTCGACAGGAATGATGATTATCTCATCAGATTCTTCCTCATAAGTTTCACCAAATTTCAAAATCAGCTCACTTTCCCCTTCAACAGGCTCATTAAAATCATCTGCACAACGGTCGCAGGCAACAACAAGAAAACCTTTGATCGCAAAATGAAGATCGATCATATTTTCCTTCTTTTCGAGCTTCAACAGCACTTCTACCTTGCCATCCGACACTTCGGAATAGTCGAAAAGACCAAAGAAATCAGCATCCAGCAAGAAGCTGAATTCATGGTTTCCAAGGCTCAAGCCACCAATCGGCAATACATATTCGCGCGAGTGTTTCACACTTAAGCAGTTAAATGGGGCGGCAAAGATAATTATTTCTCTTATTTTGTACAAATATTTGTTCGGTCAACCTATATATAGCTAATCGCTTTTGATTCTGGATGTTGGAAACTGATTTCAGGTTTATCAAAAAAACAGGATTATTTATTGTTATTTTTATAACAAAACATGCTTTTTTGTACTTTCGCAAGTCAGAGAAATAAAGTTTTTATACAAGAAAACATTAAAATTTTGCCTTATGTGGATCAATAAAATGATTGCCGGAATGTTGCCTTTCATGCCCAAAAATGTGGTCTGGATTTTCTCAAAACGCTATATTGCCGGGAAAACCATTCAGGACGCGATTGAAGTAAGCCGGAAACTGAACAAAGAAGGCGCTATGGTTACCATCGACCTTTTGGGTGAGTTTATTACTGAGCTGAGTCAGGCCGAGAAAAATAAAGAAATATATCTTGATATCATTGAAACCATTGAAAAAAGCGGAATTGACGGAAACTATTCATTAAAACCCACCATGTTCGGATTGCTTCTCGATAAGGATATTGCCTACCAGAACATCCGCGAGATTGTCGCCATGGCAGCAAAGCATGATAATTTTGTGCGTGTGGATATGGAAGATTCTCAATGCGTTGATCTTGAGATTGAACTTTTCAGGAAACTGAAAGCGGAATTTCCGAAAAACGTAGGTCTTGTTTTACAGGCTTACCTCAAACGCACCAAAAATGACATTTCGGATATGTTAAATCTTCATAACGAAATCGTTCCGGTGAATTATCGTCTTTGCAAAGGAATTTATGTTGAGCCCGAGAAAATTGCGTATAAAAAATACAACGAAATCAACGAGCATTACCTTGAAGATCTGGAATATATGTTTCAAAATGGTATATATCCCGGTATTGCTACCCATGATAAAGCATTGGTTGACGGGTCATATAAGCTCATCGAGAAATATAAAGTGCAGAAATCGCGCTACGAATTTCAGATGCTGTATGGTGTAACCCCGCAGTTACGTAAGTCGATCATCGACAAAGGCCACCGTATCCGCATCTATGTTCCCTTTGGTGAACAATGGTTTGCATATTCCACACGCAGGCTGAAAGAGAACCCTGCTATGGCCATGGACATCATTAAAGCCCTGTTTGTCAGAGGTTAATCCTTTTAAGAATCCATTTCGACCGCAATCGTATTTTGTGGTGCATTTCTGTGATTAATAAGCCTTTCCTGAACCGGATTCGCGAATTGGATTGATATTCGCTTAATTTGTATTACCTTTGCAAATTATACTTCATACAGTCCGTAAAACGCTTAAGATGGAAAAAGCACGAGTTCTTTTTGTTGAGCAAAGCATCATGCCTTACCTGAAAGAAACCCATATGAGTAAAATAGGACGCTATTTGCCCCAGGGGATTCAGGAAAGAGGAAAAGAAATCAGAACCTTCATGCCGCGTTTTGGCAGTATCAACGAACGGAGAAATCAGCTTCACGAAGTGATCCGTTTGTCAGGCATGAATCTGATTATCAACGATACCGACCACCCTTTGATTATCAAGGTGGCGTCGATTCAGCAAGCCAGAATGCAGATTTACTTTATTGATAATGAGGACTTCTTTCACCGAAAGTTCACAATAAAAGACAAAGCCGGAAGATTTTACGAAGACAACGACGAACGTTCGGTTTTCTTTTCTCGCGGTGTTCTTGAAACCGTAAAAAAACTTGGCTGGGCGCCCGATATTATACATTGCCACGGCTGGATGGCCAATCTGGTTCCAATGTATGTGAAAAGAGCATACAAAGACAACCCTATTTTCAGTGATTCAAAGGTCATTTACTCGCTTTATGACGATGATTTTAAAGATTCTTTCAGATTGGATTTTGAGAAAAAACTCAAATTACCAGGCATCACCGCCAAAGATCTGAAATACTATAAAGCACCGAACTACGTTAACATCACGAAAGCCGCGATCGATTATTCTGACGGAATAATTATCGGTAGTGAAAAAGTGAATCCTGAAATACTTGAACATCTGTCCACATTCAAGAAACCCATACTCGAGTATCAGGGAAAAGACGCCTATATTGACGCCTACAACGATTTTTACAACAAGATCATCGGCAAAAAGTGAGTTATTATCGCCAAACCCTAATCCATTGAAAAGTTTGATCACCCATCGCGCAAACCTCTTAAAGGTTATTTCCGTTCTCTCTCTAATCGTTCTGATTTCCTGCAATAAAAAACCCGAAAAAATCGGTGATAATATTCAGCCCGATCGAAATCTGCTAAGCATATCGTATAGTGACACTTCCGGAATCGTTGCGTATAGTTCACTCGAAGATTCCATCCGGACGGATGCCACAACCAATCTGATGGTAGGAAGCAACAACGATCCATATTTCGGAACTACAATAGCCGGTTTTTATACCCAGTTAAGGCTATCCACAACAGGAGAATCTTTTGGAACGAATCCTGTTGCTGATTCGCTTGTTCTTCAGATTGCCTATAACGGGTATTATGGAGACACTACTACAGCCATGACAATCAGGGTTTATGAGTTGCTCGAAGATATTTATGTAGATTCATCCTATTATTCTGCATCCTTCAAACAAACAGGCGATGTAGATTATGCCGGCTATACCGCAGAACCAAGACCAAATTCAGCTTTTGCTTTCGATGGCGACACCCTCGACCCGATGATTAGAGTCCGCTTGAGCGATCTTTCTGACGGATTGATGCAGAAACTGATTTCGGCAACCGAAGCTGATCTTGACTCAAACAGCAGTTTCCAAAGTTATTTTAAAGGTTTGTATGTTACAGCTGACCCGGCGGCATCTGACGGATCGATTTCCTATTTCTCGCTTACAAGCTCTAACACCAAACTAACACTGTATTACAGCAACGCTGAGGAAGACTCACTTTCCTATTCGTTTTACGTAACATCAGGCGATGAACATTATAATGTGTTTGACCATCAGAATTATCAGGATGCCGAACCGGAATTTATTAGCCAGGTAGTGAATAAAGACACAGCATTTGGTGATAACCGGCTATATCTGCAAGCTATGTCGGGCGTTAAAACGAGGTTGCGTTTTCCGAAATTATGGGAACGTCCTGAATTTAAAGACAAGATAGTCATTATCAACGAAGCCAAACTTTTCCTCTCCGGTGTTGAAGAGCCGGATATTTACACTGCTCCCGAACAACTTGTTCTGGTAAGTGACGATGGTGACGGAACTTATTCCGTTCTCGCAGACCAGCTTGAAGGAACTTCCTATTTTGGTGGAACTTACAAATCGTCGGTCAACGAATATCAATTCAGACTCACGCGTTATATTCAGGAGAAACTGATCCAGAAAACAGATAGTTTGGATTATGGTCTGCTGCTCTATATTAGCGGAGC
>CAZVKW010000122.1:5919-8896 GCA_964627945.1 uncultured Lentimicrobiaceae bacterium | reverse complement strand
CTTTGAACGCAAAACTAACGAAGCTTGTCCCCTGCGCGACCCAAGCCGGAGCTATTTGACTTATTTATAAAAATCGAATTTCAAAGCTCCTTCGGGGTCGCTTTTCAGGCCCCTGTCCATGGACAAGCTTCTTGTTTTGCAGTCCAAACAATTTAAGGTCGTTTTTACAGAACCAAGATGATTTGATTTAAATAAATCACACTCATTTAACTAAATGCCAAGATATTAGACATTAAAAATCATTTTGAAATATTTTCTTATAAGAAAACTATGAGAATTTAAAATCATCGTTAACGATTTATCATTATCAATATTCCTTCTATCATGCTGGCACATCAAAATAAGATTTAGCTAAAAATGTGCTAAACAATAAGTCATTTTCCTTTTCTTTACCTTTGAAACATCAAAAATTCGATCAATGAACACTAAAAGCTGCGACTGGCCATCAAATAATGCATTGATGATCAGCTATCACGATACGGAATGGGGCGTTCCGGTGCATGATGATACCAAATTATTTGAGTTTCTGTTGCTGGATGCCTTTCAGGCTGGCTTGAGCTGGCAGACCATTCTGAACAAAAGGGAAGCTTTCCGAGAGGCTTTCGATGAGTTTGATTACCGGAAGATTGCCCATTATGACGAACAAAAGGTGCAGGATCTGATGAACAATGCCGGAATTATCCGCAATCAGCTCAAGATCAGAGCGACGATCAAAAATGCGCAGATTTTCATGCAGATTCAGGAAGAATTCGGGAGTTTTGACCAGTTTATCTGGCAGTTTACAGGCCATAAAACCATTGACAATCAATTGGTTTCACAAAAAGACATGCCAGTACGTACAGCCGAATCGGATGCGATGAGCAAAGCCCTGATGGCCAGAGGCTTTAAATTTGTTGGCAGCACAATTTGTTATGCCTTCATGCAGGCCGCTGGTATGGTGAACGACCATCTGTTGCAGTGTTTCAGGCACTAAGAAGTATACAAAAGTTAGTAATGAAGGAATTAATTTTCCCTGATCACTTTCACGTAAAACTGAAGGCCATTTTCATTCATCATATTCAGGAAATAGATGCCGGGTAAAAATGCTGACATATCAAGCGAAAACTGACCGGAATTCAAGGCTTCTTCCCCTTTACTGACCAATGATCCGCTGGTAGAGAATATTTGATAGGCTACAAACGAACTATTTGGTATACTGATCGTTAGCTGATCTTTCACTGGTATTGGATAAGCTTCAATTTTTGGCAAGATAGCTGTTGGATTCTCCACAGAAGTGATATCCGTGCAGCCTTTCAGATAAAATTCAGCAGCCGATGCCCAGGGATTTCCGTTTACTTCGGAAAGAGCTACAAGACGAAAATACCGGCCAATCACAGGCACATCGAATGTGATGGTTTGCGGTGCAGAGGTATTCACAAACTGACCGGTCGCTACTGCGTCGCCCCACACTTCGGTGTTTTCGCTGATATATAGTTCATATTCTTTTATTCTGCCGTTTTCCCCGTCTTGCCGGGTAAGATAAGTGAAATCAAAAATCTTATATGGTTGGCCCATATCTATCTGTATTTCATGTGGATATGGATCATCGCCTGTGCTCCAGCGTGTATGCCAGATGGTTTCAGGATCGCCGTCAAAAGCCATTACAGCGGTGCCCGGATAATTTACTTCCTCGCTGTCGACATACACCAGTTCCCAGATGTCTTTCGGAACTTCGGCCGGATTATCGCAATCTTCAATCGATGGACAAGAGGTAGTTGAAATCATTTCCGGGAAGCTCTTTTCATAGATATTTCCATTCTGGGTAAGATGAAAATCAACTGAATATGTTCCCGGATTTCCGAGAACAACTTTTGGGTTCCGGATATCGGGATTGCTGATATAAGTCGGTTCAGGACTGATTTCCCAATGCCAGCTTGCACCTGCATGATTGATCACCGAATGATCGTCGAAATAAAGTGTGTCGGTCATGCAATTGTAGGCTGACTTTTCCACCCAGGGATCAATCAAAGGTTCAAAAACGGCTTCGGCTAGGGGTGATTCCCACACACCGGCGTTTCCGGCAACACGCAGTTTCCCGGCACGGAAGAAAGGCAAAGCCATATTGACGGTCATTCCGGCCGGATAATTTGTATTGTAAGGAGCCCAATCATCCATCTCTGCGGTCCGGTAAAACACATTTGCTGCCTGACCATTGCGCGAATTGCTGAAAAGATAGACAATGTCCTGACCATCGCTGCCCGGCTGAATCACCATACATTTTGTGTATTCTAGCAATGAACCTGTGAAATCGGTCCAGGTATCACCGCCATCTTCCGACCTGAAAACCTTCCCGATATCGGCAGTCCAGGTTCCGTTTTGCAGACAGGCATAAATGACGTTTTCATCCACAGGCGAAATGGCGAAAAAGAGTTTTCCTTTCCAATAGGATGTTCCGTATTCACCAGCCGTCAGGCTTGGTTTCAAGGTCCAGGTGATTCCGCCATCTTCGCTTTTGTAAAGTCCCATTGCATTCACATCCACATACAGCACCTGTGGGTTGTTCCGGCTGATCTGAAAATAGCGGACCGTATTGGTGAAATTATGCAGCAAGGTATACGTCACACCCATATCTGTGCTCTTCCAAACGCCTCTGGTTTCACCGAGATAAATGGTTCCGTAAAAGTTGGGATGAAACACCATATTGCTTCGGCGACCACCGTATTCCTCCATATTCGGATATTTCGAGAAGATAAAACGGCCTTCGGGAATTCCTTCAGCCGTTGCCGGAAGTATCCAGCCATTGCCGAGATCATTGAAGGCTACATGACGACTTTTCCCTTGCAAAACCCATCCGGTAGGCGATTCGGCACCACCCATGCGAAGGGCTTTTGGTCCATAGAAATCAGCGATTGAAGTATTTCCGTTGTGATAGCGACCGCCCACGACAATATCTTCGTTCCAGCCCTGATCAAAACCCCACATATCGGAACCGATCAGA
>CAZVKW010000122.1:4283-5819 GCA_964627945.1 uncultured Lentimicrobiaceae bacterium | reverse complement strand
GTGGTGGCAAGCAATCCTCCGGAGGCATCGCTGATTCCAGTCGGGAAGGTATTTTGTGCAGTGAATGTAAGGCCTCCATTTGATGAGGCAGCCAAGACAAAATTCCCGCCACTTGCCGAAAGAGCAAAAATCGCATTGCTGTTTCCGGGCTGAATTTCAATATCATAAGTAGCGCTACTCCAGCGATTTGTCCAGGTATTTCCGGCATCAGTGCTGATGAAAACTCCTGTTGATGTAGCCGCCACGATTTTATCAGGATCCAAAGGATCGATACGCAAACGATCAGCCGAAAATGTACTTCCTGAAGGTAAAACGGCGGTCCAGTTTTGACCGCCATCGACGGTCTTGTGAATTTGATTTCCTGCTGCAACATATACAATATCAGGGTTTTGCGGATGAATAACAGTTGCTGTAATTCCTCCTCCGAAAACATGATCCCAACCCACTTGTGTCCAGTTCTGTCCCTTGTCAATGCTTTTGTTGACAAATCCGGTTTCGGTGCCGGCAAAAAGTATGTTTTCGTTTGAATTTGCAACATCGAATGAATAAACATTCACTTGCCACGGACAGGCCGAAGGCGGTGTATCTGAACCAGATTCATTCAGCCAGAAAGTCTCTTTCGGTCCGAGAAAGGTCCAGTTTGATTTCGAATCAGAAACAGAACGCGCAGATTTTGAATGTGTTAACATAGTTTCATTTGTTCCGGGCAAGAGAATTTCACCGGATTCATTTATGTAGGCTTCCATGACGCGTGACCACATTTTGTAATACCGGATAATGGCATTCTTCTCTTCAGGATGCTGATTTCGGTAAATCTGAAACTTTGTTGTCAATTCGTTGTAATTCACCGGATACTGGTACAACATTTTCGCCCAATCAGGAAAACTTTCCTCAAAAGCAGGTTTATAGCTTTTGTGAATTCCGGGCAAATCGTCGTATGGAGTGAATTTCTGCTGTGCTTGCCCCAATATCGAAAACACAAGAATCGAAAGAAGCAGGAAAAGTCTAAGTGAATTCTTTTTCATTGTAGATCAATTATTTAGAGAATTGAAAAGCCAAATAGTATAAGTATTTCCTGTTGAATCGTATTTATTCAGCTTTTTGAAATACCAACAGATTCTTTTGTTGTTCATCTTTCAGCAACAGTTTACTGCCTTCAAAAGCATAGTACCTTACTTTGTCAAATGCCTGATTGAGTGCTTCTTCTTTTCCTTCACGACAAGCCATTTTGGTCGACATAAGCGGACCAAGAACAATTTTTCCATTTCGAGCATCCACTTTGCCACTGATCATATTGCAACCACTCGAGCCGCCAAAACGACGTTCATCCAGTTTAAAAGAAAAAACCGGAATCTTGCCGTAAAAATCTTTTTCTGTTGCCTTTACAGAGGTCAGTTCAAGCAGTTTCCATGATCCGTCGAGGGCGAAATCAGGCACAGTATTTCCGCAACCGGAATAGTTTTCGATGGCTCCGCTTGCAAGCATGCGAATTCCGATTTCAACCTTAAAAAAATAGACGTCTTCCGACATATTGTC
>CAZVKW010000122.1:0-4183 GCA_964627945.1 uncultured Lentimicrobiaceae bacterium | reverse complement strand
TTTTTAAGCTTTAGAATGAAAAATTTTAGTCGTCCGAAACTTCACTGAGTTTCTTGCGGTAGGTCGAAAACACATTGGCGCGCGAGATATAGCCGATATAGCGGCCGTCCTGTACCACCACAATATTGTATTTACCTGATTCCTGAAACTTTTTCGCCACCTCTTCCATTGAATCATCAGGAGAAATGATGAAAGTTGGCGTCACCATGATGTTCTCGATCGGTGAATCATATAAATCTCTGTCGAACATGATGTTACGGATATCATCGAGCAGGATATGACCAATGAAATTGTTGTTTTCATCAACCACCGGAAAGATATTCCGTTTCGAAATTGCAATCACTTTCACCAGATCTCCCAATTTAGTTCCCGGACTGATGATATGAAAATTGCTTTCGATCAGTCTGCCAACGCTCATCTGGCTCAGCACGTTTTTGTCTTTGTTATGTGTAAGTAAATCACCGCTTCGTGCCAGCTGATAAGTATATACTGAATTGTTCAAAAAGATACGAACTGTTGCATACGAAATCGTACAAACAATCATCAGCGGGACAAAAAGGGTGTATCCGCCGGTGATTTCAGCGATGAGAAATATCCCGGTGAGCGGCGCCATCAGAATTCCTGCTATCACACCTCCCATGCCAACCATGGCAAATTTGGTCGGGTTGAGTTCGCCCAAACCCAGATCGTTGGTGAAAATGGCAAAAAACAAACCGCTGAAAGCCCCGATAAACAAAGCCGGAGCGAAGATTCCTCCGATACCGCCCGATCCGAATGTGACAGAACTTGCCACTGCCTTGAATAAAATAACTGCCGCGAAAAGCAGGAAAATAACCCAGCGTAAATGATGATAATCGTAAAAGATACTGTGCTCATACAGCATGCTGTAATCGCCCTGCAGACTTTCGTTGATGGCCCGGTAACCTTCGCCATATAAAGCCGGAAAGAAAAAAATCAAAACACCGAGCGCCAGACTACCAACAACAAAACGAATTCTCCAGTTGCTGATTTTCCGGAAAAGATGCTCCGAGGCGATATACACATTTGTGAAATAAACCGAAACCAGTCCGAGCATGATTCCGAGAGCAATATAATAGGGAGTATTGGAAGGAATAAATTTGTCAATCTCCGTAACCGGATAAGCAACTGTCTGACCCAGAACGAAATAGGAAGTCAGAACGGCAGAAGTAGTGGCCAGAAGCAAGGGCACAATCGATGCCATCGTAAGGTCAATCATGATCACTTCAAGTGCAAAAACCATCCCGGCAATAGGTGCCTGAAAGATTGCCGCCATGGCCGCGGCGCTGGCAACGCTGATCATCAGGGTGATTTGTTTGTAGTTGAGACGCAGAATCTGTCCGATATTCGATCCGATGGCTGCTCCTGTCGAAACCGTCGGGCCTTCCAGTCCAACTGAACCGCCAAAACCAACGGTAAAAGCACTTCCAATGATCGAAGAATAGGTGTTGTGGCGCTTGATCAGGCCATTTTTTCGGGAAATAGCAAACAAAACCCCAGGAATTCCGTGACCAGGTTCCGATTTCACAATATAACGCATGAAGAGAACAGCGATCAGAATTCCGACAGCAGGATACAGGAAATACAGGTAATTCCCTCCCTGACTGGTGATCGCAAGGTTGAGAATATAGCTGATCAGATGGGTCGATTTCTTGATGATAATCGCCGATATGGCCGCCATGATCCCGACAAACACACTTAAAAAGTAAATGTATTGTTTATCAGAGACATGCGCCATCCGCCACCTGAAAAATCGCTGTAATAATTTATTCATGTATGAAAGAAAAGACAATGAATCGTTTGCGAATTTACGCAATCAGAAATGGAAAAGAAGCAGAATGTGAATTTTCTTTGGCTGATGAAAAACGAAATTATAGGAAATTGATCCACAATAAGCCGAAAGCTGCAACGAAAAAATTACTTTCGTAGAGCAAAACATGAATTATGAAAATCATCAGCTATAACGTAAACGGCATGCGTGCCGCCATTTCAAAAGATTTCTACAGCTGGCTGACAGCAGCCAATCCGGATGTGATCTGTCTGCAGGAAATCAAAGCCCAGACACACCAGATTCCGCTGCTCGAAATTGAAGCGCTTGGATATAAGAATTATTGGTATCCTGCCGAAAAGCCCGGCTATTCGGGCGTTGCTATCCTCTGTAAAGTGGAACCCGATCATGTGGAATATGGAATGGGAATGCCGGCCTACGACCGTGAAGGACGCTTTCTGAGAGCCGATTTTGGCGATCTGAGCGTGGTGAGCGTTTATCATCCTTCGGGAAGCAGTGGCGATGAGCGGCAGGCTTTTAAGATGAAATGGCTCGATGATTTTACCACCTATGTTGAAAACCTGAAAACGATACGACCGAACCTGATTCTTTCGGGCGATTTTAATATTTGCCACGAAGCAATTGATATTCACGATCCGGTGCGGAATGCTGTTCTTTCGGGATTCCTTCCCGAAGAAAGAGAGTGGTTTACCCGCTTCCTGAATCTCGGCTATACGGATACATTCCGGCATCTGGTGAAGGAGCCGCATCATTACAGCTGGTGGAGCTACAGGGCCAATGCACGTGCCAATAACAAGGGCTGGCGTATTGATTATCATATCATTACCAACAATCTGGTTCCGCGTTTGAAATCAGCACGCATCCTGCCCGATGCAAAGCATTCGGATCATTGTCCGGTGGTGATGGAATTCGCTGATTAATTATAAGTAAATCAACAATTACCATGAAACAAATGAAACATTGACGCATGTTTGACAGGTCATTTATTCAATCTGTCATTCGTATGGGTGAAAATCAAAACACCCAGCTATTGGAAATTTTCGACGCTGATGAGATCGAAAGAAGTGTTTGTGGATTTTTGAATGCTACAGGTGGCTTATTACTCGTTGGTGTTCGGTCAGATGGAAATGTTTCGGGCGTGGATGATGCGGCAAGAAAGTCCGATTTTTTGCAAAAACAATTTATCTGGGTCATCTATCCAGAAGCGCCTATAAGCATTTCGGTGATTGATTTTCAAAAAAAATCTTTGATTGCAATTTCGGTTTTCAGTGGTTCACAACCTCCTTACACATGCAATAGAATCATTTATATCCGGAGAGGGACTATAACGACAAAAGCCATACCTGATGACATTCATTTGTTGGTTGCCATACGCGGAAAAAATGAAATGAAATGGGAGCGGCAGTTATGTCACGAACAGCAAATGCAGGAAATGGATGAATTTGAGATTCGCCGAAGCATCCGTAATCTGGCAGCATCTGGCCGTGGAAAAGTTTTTCCGGAAGCGAATGCCGAGGAGTTTTTATCCCACTTTGGTCTAATGCAGAACCGGACATTCAACCGGGCTGCGGTTGTGCTCTTTGGCAGAGAACCCGCCCGCTTTTTTCCACAATGCCGCATCAGAATCGCGATTTTCAATGGAGTTGAATCCGGAAATTCCTGCTCGTACGAAAGGTTTTTAGATGGTCATGCTTTCAGAAATCTAGATGATATAAAGCGCTTTTTTGAAGTCAATCTTTATGCAGTTCATCTCAAAAACCCATCGAAAACAAATAAGCAGACACAGTCCCTGCCTATGGAAGCGCTCAACGAAACCCTCATCAATGCCATTATCCACCGCGATTATTCTGACATCAACGATTGTATACAAATAGCTTTATATCCAGACCGGCTTGAAATAAGCAACCCTGGAATAATGGAGATAAAACCCAAAAAAAATCATGGGAGCGGGCCACTTCCTCCCGCAACGAATCCAGAGATGACATATTTATTCTTCATTCGTAAATTGGCCGATCGGGCAGGAAGTGGTTTGTTTAAAATATTGAATGACTGTGATTTGAATGGAATCCAGCGACCAAAATGGGAAATGCGTAACAATCGGACATATGTAATTTTTCCGGGACTTACGCTCAGAGGAAATCAATCAGAATTGCAGTCTGACAAATCTGACGAAGATCCCAGGAATCATTTTCCTGATGGAATTTCACTTCAGGTGGCAAGGAGATTGATTGATTTACTTGGCTTTGTTCATTCGAACAGAAACACCAAAGTTGCTGACCTTGAGCTAAAATTTCAATTGTCAAAACGTTCGGTAAAAACAAATTTAAAGCAACTTTCCGATACTGGATTTATTCAATATTCGGGGAGCAAGAAAAC
>CAZVKW010000121.1:0-8910 GCA_964627945.1 uncultured Lentimicrobiaceae bacterium | reverse complement strand
TCAGCCACAGCCGATAAACGCTGCAAAACAGCCAGCGATTCCTCGGTATTGCGTCCGTAATAGCTTCTGAACTTGCCTTCCAGACTGTTGTAATAGGCCAGATCGTCGGTATATCTTTTCGCCAACGTGCGAATCATATCAACGGCTTTGTCGGTGGCTCCGGCAGCAAAATAAATTTCGATATAAGGCAACATGAAATAATCGTACGGAATCTTATTATGTGGGAAAAACTCGGCACATTTGTCCAGAACATTCACAGCCATATCTTTCTTTCCTTCGTTCATGAGTCCCTGAGCCAGACGCAGATAAGCCTGTTTTGCCATAGCAGTATTGCGGAAACTTTCGCGATCGACCGTCACATCCGGTTTTTCGAGATTGCCCCATTTCACCTTGTTCATGAGCATATCATACGATCCGTCGGTATATACGCCGCCCATATTCTGGTAATAACTGGCAGCTTTGTAGGGCATAAAACGGTACACCATTCCATCCATATGGCAATATTTGTCAATATCGAACACCTTGCTTGAGCTCGATGGATTGGCAAAATAAATCGGACGTTCCCAGTTGTTGTTCGCAATAAAATCGAGCAGCATCAGGTCGTTCTTAAACAAGGCGGTCTGTTTCACGTCCCAGGTAATCTCACTCACAATCGAATCGCGGTATTTGGCCGGAACAGCATTGTTCTTGATCACAGCATTTTTATCGATGGTCAGGGTCACTTTCTTGGTCGGGAAATAACTGATTTTGTCGCCCGACTGCAATGGCACCTTGGTGCGGTCGCTGTCTTCGGCAATAAAGTTGATCAGGTCTTTCAGTTCAACCGGGCCCTCAATCCTGTCGAGAACAGGCAGATATTCGTTCAGTCCTTTATTATATTGATCAGGTGTAAGGGTAAATTTCAGCCTGTCGCTCTGATACACTTTCTTAGCCAACTGATGCACATACCAGTCGCCCGACGCCAGCATATAGTTCACCACGCGCACATCCGTACGGAATCCTTCCACTTCCTGTACATACCAGAGCGGGAATGTATCGTTGTCACCGTTTGTAAACAGGATGGCATTGGGCTCGCATTGTGCCAGATAGGCTTTGGCAAAGTCGCGTGCAGCATATTTGCCTGAACGGTCGTGACCTTCCCAGCCCTGGGTGGCCATGATACCGGGAACAAGTACCAGCGAAACAGCCGAAACGACCAGAATCGTCTGAACTTTCTTTCCCATATATTTTGAAGCAATGTCGTAAAGCGACAATACCCCGATACCGATCCAGATGGCGAAAGCATAGAACGAACCTGCATAGGCATAATCACGTTCACGCGGCTGATAGGGTGTCTGATTCAGATAAACGATGATGGCAAAACCTGTCATAACGAAAAGCAGAAACACAATCCAGCTATCCTTTTTGTCCTTTTGCAACATATAAAATACGCCCAGCAGGCCCAGAATCAAAGGAAAGAAATAGAATTTAGCCTTGGCCGGATTCTTCATGCTTGGCGGAAGATTGCTCTGATCGCCGATACGCATCGAATCGAGGAAGTTGAATCCACTGATCCAGTTCCCGTTTTCAATCTCACCCTGGCTTTCGATATCGTTCTGACGACCAACAAAATTCCACATAAAATACCTGATATACATATGACTTATCTGATAGCTGAAGAAAAACTTCAGATTCTCGCCGTATGTTGGTCTGTAAAGCACCTCTGTTGAACCGTCCTGTTTGGTAACACGGATCGGAATTCCGTTATCTCCGCCATATTCCTTATACATACGAATATGACCGGGTTTCTGATTGCTGTACATACGTGGCAACAGGGTAGTAAACCGTTCATCATAAATAGGCTGAGTACCAGTGCGTTTATCAGTAATCACATATTTTCCTTTTTTAACATCCTTCACATACACAGGTGAACCATCAGCATAATCCTTTACAGGAGCATTGTAATACTGGCCGGTAAGCAAAGGCCAGTCACCATATTGTTCGCGGTTCAGATAAGCAAGCATCGAAATGGCGTCGTCCGGACTATTTTCGTTGATCGGAGTATTGGCATTGGCACGAATAACGAGCAGGAAGAAAGATGAATATCCGATGAGGATAAACATAAAAGCCAGAAGTGCTGTATTCAGGATGACTTTGCCTTTTTCGATCGTATATTTTAATCCGAAAACAATAGCAGCTCCCAATAGAAGGAAGTAAATCAAAGAACCAGTATTGAAAGGCAATCCAAATGAATTGACAAACAGCAACTCAAACAGTCCTGCCAGTTTCACGATCCATGGGATGATCAGCATCATAATGAAACCCAGAATCAGCAGCGAAAAGACACCTGCATAAATGAATCCTTTTGTTGTTGGATTGAATTTCTTGAAATAGAATACATAAACAATCGCAGGAATAGCGAGCAGATTCAGCATATGCACACCAATCGAAAGACCGATGAGGTAAGCAATGAACAGCAGCCAGCGATAGTTATGTGGTTCATCTGCAACGCGTTCCCACTTCAGAATAGCCCAGAAAACCACAGCAGTGAAGAAGGACGACATAGCATACACCTCACCTTCAACTGCTGAAAACCAGAATGAATCACTGAAAGTATAGGCAAGTGCACCAATTGCACCTGCAGCCAGAACGGCGTACTGGTTTGCTTTGTTTTCCTCGTTACCACCATCCAGCATGAATTTACGTGCAAGCATAGTGATGGTCCAGAACAAAAACAGAATCGTAAAACTGCTCGAGAGCGCCGACATTGCATTGATCATCAATGCTACACGACTGGTATCTCCAAAGGCAAACAGACTAAAAAAGCGGCCCAGCATCTGAAAGAGCGGGGCTCCCGGAGGGTGGCCAACCTGCAGTTTGTATGCAGTTGCAATGTATTCACCGCAATCCCACCAACTTGCAGTCGGTTCGAGCGTTGCAAAATACGTGAGGGTAGCAATGGCGAATACCGCCCAACCCACTAAATCGTTCAGTTTTTTGAAACTCATTGTTTTGATTCTTAATTAGTTATTGATGAACCAGAAGCTCAGCTTTTTCACATTTGGATGCAAATGTACGTTATTTATCCAAAGTCTTTTCAATTGAGTAAGCGGTAATTTCGATAAGACGAATCTGTTGTGAATTTTTAAGAAAAAACAACAGAACGAATGGCTGCGTAGGATAAATGAAAACCATTTTTTTCCTTCCGGGTCTTGGATTATTAAAATTTACTATCTTTGCAGCCGCTTTCAGCGCATGATCGCTGTCCGATGGTGTAACGGTAGCACTGCAGATTTTGGTTCTGCCTGCCCAGGTTCGAATCCTGGTCGGACAACATAAAGAACCTGTTACGCGAAACGTATCAGGTTTTTTTCTTGCATAAAGGCAGCGAAAACGTAGATTCCGCCCCTAAAAAACGGAATCCGGCAAAGATAACAGTCTATTAATGTGTAAACAGTTGGCTGTTAACAGAATAATTTGTATCTTTGCAGCGCTTTCAGGCACGTAAGTAAAGGAATTGTGAGGGGACAGCAGTCCCCTCTTTTTGTAGTAAAAAGATATGATTACTGAAGAATACATACAAAATCTGGCAGAGACAGCAATCGAAGGAACCGACCTATTCGTAGTAGATGTTCTGGTTAAAAACAATGACCTGATCATGGTTTTTCTCGACGCCGACAGCGCTGTAACCATTGATAAATGTGTGGAAGTGAGCCGTTTCATTGAGAGCCATCTCAACCGCGACGAGGAAGATTTTGAACTCCGCGTTTCGTCTTCCGGACTCGATCACCCCCTCACCATGCCACGTCAGCTGAAGAAATATGTGGGCAGAAATCTCGATATCGAACTGAAAGAAAGTGAAGGCGAAAAGATCCGCTGCAAACTGCTCGAAGTAAACGATGCCGGATTAAAACTCGAAACCATTGTGGTGAAAAAGATCAATAAGATAAAAAAAGAAGAACCTGCCGAAACAAAAGAATTCACCTATGCACAGATGAAAACCATCCGCGCCGTGATCGATTTCGGTTAAGAAATAGCTGTATATCAAACAGAATCAACAAGATAATAACAATTTGAACAATGGATAATATCAATCTTGCAGAAAGTTTCTCTGAGTTTAAAGAGTTCAAGAACATCGACCGCGAAATGATGATGCGCATTCTCGAAGATGTTTTCAGGGCAATGCTGGTCAAAAAGTATGGCTCTGATTCTAACTTCGATATCATCGTGAACATCGATAAAGGTGACCTCGAAATCTACCACAACCGTGAAATAGTTGAAGACGAAGAAGTTACTGATCTAACCTCACAAATTGCTTTTTCTGACGCCATCAAGATCGAACCCGATTTTGAAGTTGGTGAAGAAGTAACAGAGCCTGTGAGTATCAATGCTTTCGGACGTCGTGAGATCCTTACCATCCGCCAGAACCTCGTTTCAAAGATCCTTGAATATGAAAAAGACAATGTCTATAAGAAATATGAGGAAAAAGTGGGCGAAATCATTACTGGTGAGGTCTATCAAGTATGGCGCAAAGAAATTATGGTACTCGATGATGAAGGTATCGAACTGATACTTCCGAAATCGGAACAGATTCCGAGCGATTTCTACAAGAAAGGCGACACCATCCGTGCGATTGTATTAAAGGTAGATATGCGCAACGGTACGCCGGTGATCATCCTGTCACGAACGTCGGAATTATTTCTGCAACGTATGTTCGAAGCCGAAGTTCCTGAAGTATATGATGGTCTCATCACCATCAAACGCATCGTTCGCGAACCCGGTCAGAGAGCCAAAATCGCCGTTGAATCCTATGACGACCGCATCGATCCTGTTGGTGCCTGCGTCGGGATGAAAGGATCACGTATCCATGGCATCGTGCGCGAATTGAAAAACGAAAATATCGACGTTATCAACTATACTAATAATCCTTCGCTATTCATTTCCAGAGCTTTAAGCCCAGCAAGAATCAGTTCAATCACGCTCGACGATGTGAATATGCGCGCCGAAGTGTATATGAAACCTGATCAGGTGAGCCTCGCCATTGGAAAAGGCGGATTCAATATCAAACTTGCAGGTCGTTTAACCGGCTACGAGATTGATGTTTACCGTGATACCGATACAGATATGGAAGACGTTGATCTGATGGAATTTAACGATGAAATCGATCAGTGGATTATCGATAAACTGAAAGAAATTGGCTGCGATACCGCCAAAAGTGTATTGAACCTTGAAGTTGAAGAACTTGCCCACCGTGCCGACCTTGAAATGGAAACCGTTCAGGAGGTTGTACGTGTCTTAAAGGCTGAGTTTGAATAATATTCATAAATTTGTACTTGTAAAAACCAAAATAATCCGATTCGCTTGAACATGACAGAAGGCTCAACAATACCCATTCGTCTTAGCAAAGCAGCGAAAGAATTTAACGTTGGAACATCCACCATCGTCGAATTCCTTTCGAAAAAAGGACATCAGATCGACCCGAATCCGAACACCAAGCTCACCCCTGATATGTATAGCCTCATTTTGAAGGAATACCAGTCGGAAAAACAGGTGAAAGAGGTTTCGCAGAAACTCGGGATTGAACATAGTGGCCGTAAGACAATCACTGCCGAAGTAGTTGCCAAAAAGAACTACAGCTATGATGATGAAGACGATAGTGATAACCAGGAGCTGATTATCAAGAATGTAACTACCGCCTATTCCGATGCACGCCCAAAAACTGATAAACCAGCTGCACCCGCTCCCACACCTCCACCGGCTAAACCAGTGGTCGTTGAAACAGTTCCTGAACAACAGGAAATTGTTAAGGAAGTCGTAGCTGAAGTCAGCAAAGAAACCGAACATCATGAACCAGTCGTTCATGCCGAATCTGGAGAAAAAATAGAAGTTGAGACTGTAGAAGCTCCAGCTCAAAAAGCTGATACTCCTGCACCCGAACCGGCTGAGATTGTTGAGACAAGTGCTCCACAGAGAGCTGTAGGCGATCCGGATCTTTCACAGCATGAATTCTTCACTGATGAACCATCCACCGATGGTGATCTGAAGATTCTCGGAAGGATCGATTTATCGAATATGAATCTCCGGACAAAACCTGATCGCAAATCAAAAGCTCAGCGTCAGAAAGAAGCCGATGACAGACGTCAGGAAACAAAAGCAGTAAAGCCCACCCAGACCGAAATACCTGTTCAGCCGGTAAGTGCTCCTGAACCGGAAAAACCTGTTCAACCTGCACCACAGCCACAAACTCAAAGGCCGCAGACATCTGGTCCGGAAGGACGTCCGATGAATTTCATGCCAACCGAAGTTCGTAAACTTGAAGGGCCGAAGATTTTGGATAAGATTGAACTTCCGGACCCGAAAAAGGCGAAACCAAAACCCGTTGCCTCATCAGCCGAAGAAAAACTGAGCTCAGCCCAGAAAAAGAAGAAACGCAAACGCATCAAAAATAAACAGGAAGGAAGTGCTCCTGCTCCCGGTCAGGCACCTGCAAACACAGGCGGACAACAGCAGCAGCAGAACAACCAGAACCGCGATGCGAACCGTAACCGCGGCGCCCGGCCGGCACCACCACCACGTCGTGAAGAAAAAGTGGAGGTATCGGAAGAAGATATCCAGCGTCAGATCAAGGAAACACTTGCCCGTCTTTCTCCTCTCGGAAAATCGAAAACATCGAAACACCGCAGACAGAAACGCGATGCACTTTCAACTTCTTTAATTGAAGAACAAGCAAGAAGTGAACAGGATCGTAAGTTACTGAAAGTGACTGAGTTTGTTACTGCAAACGATCTTGCAACCATGATGAACCTGCCGGTGAACAAAATCATTGCCACCTGTATGAGTCTGGGTATGTTCGTATCGATCAATCAACGTCTGGATGCTGAAACACTTGTACTTGTTGCTGAAGAATTCGGTTTCAAAGTTGAATTCATCAGCGCAGACGTTCAGGAAGCTATTGACGAACACGAAGAGGTTGATAATCCGGATGATATGATCGACCGTGCACCTATCGTAACGGTAATGGGTCACGTTGACCACGGTAAAACCCTCCTCCTCGACTTTATCCGTAAAGCCAATGTGGTTGCAGGTGAAGCAGGTGGTATCACACAGCATATCGGTGCCTACGAAGTATTTAATGAAAGTGGCAGAAAAGTAGTATTCCTCGATACGCCAGGTCACGAAGCATTTACAGCTATGCGTGCCCGAGGTGCCAAAATCACTGACGTTGCCATCATCGTGATCGCAGCTGACGACAGTGTAATGCCTCAGACAAAAGAAGCCATCAATCATGCTCAGGCAGCTGGTGTTCCGATTGTGTTCGCATTCAATAAGATAGATAAACCGACCGCAAATGCTGAGAAAATCAGGGAACAGTTGGCCAATATCAATATTCTTGTCGAAGACTGGGGCGGTAAATACCAAAGCCAGGAAGTTTCGGCAAAATCAGGAAAAGGGATCGATCTTCTGCTCGAGAAAGTTCTGCTTGAGGCAGATATCCTCGAACTGAGGGGCAATCCGACCAAAAAAGCCAAAGGAACAGTTATCGAATCCTCACTTGATAAGGGTCGCGGCTATGTTGCCAAAATCCTCGTTCAGGATGGGACCATGAAAACAGGCGACATCGTTCTTGCCGGCTCTACTTATGGCAGGGTGAAAGCCATGTTCAACGAACGCAATGTACAAATCAAGGAAGCCGGACCAGCTACACCTCTCCTCCTTCTTGGTTTGAACGGTGCACCTCAGGCCGGCGATGTTTTCAATGTGATGGAAGACGAGAAAGAAGTAAAAAGCATTGCTTTCAAACGTCAGCAGTTGCAGCGTGAACAGGGTTTGCGTACACAGAAACATATCACACTCGACGAAATCGGACGTCGTATCGCGATCGGAGACTTCAAAGAACTCAACCTGATAGTGAAAGCCGACGTAGACGGTTCGGTAGAAGCTTTATCAGACTCATTGTTGAAACTTTCGACACCGGAAGTACAGGTAAATGTGATCCACAAATCAGTGGGAGCCATCAGTGAATCAGACATTCTGCTCGCTTCAGCCTCAAACGCTATCGTGATCGGATTCCAGGTTCGTCCTTCACAACAGGCTCGCAAAATAGCTGAACACGAAGAAATCGATATCCGTTTATACTCGATCATCTATCAGGCGATCGAAGAAATCAAATCAGCTATCGAAGGGATGCTTTCACCTGAAATTGAAGAAGTTATCACCTGTAATATTGAAATCCGTGAGGTATTTAAAATTACCAAGGTGGGTACGATTGCAGGATGTATGGTTCTTGACGGTAAAATTAACCGCAATACCAGAATCCGCCTTATCCGCGATGGCATCGTAATTTATTCCGGCGCACTCGGATCACTCAAACGATTCAAAGATGATGTTAAAGAAGTTTCGACAGGCTACGAATGCGGTCTGAATATCGACGGATTCAACGACATCAGGGTAGGTGATATCGTGGAAGGTTATACTGAAAAAGAAGTCTTACGTAAACTGTAAGCCATTCATAATCAATAAAAATGCCCTGATTGTTAAACAATCAGGGCATTTTCTTTTATCTCAATTAGATTATCTATAAACGATCTGGTTGCGATCGGGTCCGGTAGAAACAATTGTCACCCTCACTCCTACTTCTTTCTCAATGAAATGAATGTATTCGACCAATGCTACCGGAAGACCATCATATTCCTTGAGCTGATCTACACGGCATTTCCAACCTTTCACATCGGTATAAACCGGCGTAAGATCATCGTTGTCTGGATCAAAAGGAAGGAAATCAATCTGTTTACCCTGATAGTTATAAGCAACGGCCGCTTTGATTGTTTCGAAACCATCCAGAACATCCGCTTTCATCATGATCAGATCAGTAACCCCATTCAACATGATGGCATAACGAAGTGCAGGCAGGTCAATCCAGCCACAGCGGCG
>CAZVKW010000120.1:0-8957 GCA_964627945.1 uncultured Lentimicrobiaceae bacterium | reverse complement strand
AGGAAATTCACCTGAACCGGACTGTTTCTGTCCATTCCAAGCAAGGAGGCTGCATTGCCCTGATTGATGGCGATTTCAAGAAAACCATGCGAGCCGAAAAGCGCCAGTGCACTGGGAACTGCTACATCTAAGTAACTGGTTTTAATCTGTTTGATCTTATAAATACTGAAAGCAATCTCAAAATTGCGTCCACGCTGTTCGGTGCGGAAAAGTCGTTCAGAAATATTTGTAATCAGGTTTTCGTATGCATCAATATAAACCACCAGACCTTTTATGGATCGGCTGTCGGTTGTGGGCTGAAACAGAAGTTTGGAATTTAATTGTTCATAAGGATCACCCAACTGACTCACAGCCAATCCTTTGGCAATATGAACTGCTGCTTTCACAAAACGGTCACGGGTACTGAAAGTAAAATAGCCGGTATCAGCAGGAATATCCAGATGATACATCTGATCAGGTTTTTTTCCAAGGATCATCGAAAAGATTCCGGAATCGGCTCCAATGAAAAAATGACCATTTGCTTCAACTGCAATATGCGGAATATCAACGGATTCCTCCGAATTTATGCCAATAATATGAATAGTGCCTTTTGGGAAATTTTCGTAACAATTGCGGATGGTAAAGGCAGCTCCTTCAATATCGAAATGCTTGATATTGTGGGATATATCTACAATAATTGCTTCTGGCAACTGGGTATAAATCGTCCCTTTGACTGCCGCCAAATAGTAATCAGATAGTCCCCAGTCACTGGTAAGGGTTATGATCGCCATCGATCAAAGCAATTGTTAGTTAAAAAATTGATAATGAATAATTTAAGATAAACACCATTCATTATCCGCTTGTGCAAAGATAAGAAATCAACAGGAATACATTCTGTGTTCAAAGCATTTCATTTTGAACCGAACATCAATTTCATCTGTTTATAGAAAAAATCGATGGAATTGAATAATTTTGGCGAAAAATATACCGGTAAATAAAAGTTCATGAGCGAAAAAATTATACAGATAGATAATGTCAGTCCGCTTGATGTGTATGGTGCCGGTGATGTTCATCTCGAGCAGATCAAAGGTCTTTTCCCCAAGTTGAAGATTATTGCACGTGGCAATTATGTGAAGTTAATAGGTGATCCGGAGGAGATTCACTTTTTCGCCGAACGCTTTGATTTGCTGCTGATTCATCTTGACCGATTTGGAAAGATCAATTCCGGTCAGATCGAAGAAATTATGCTGAGTGATTCGGGAAACAATCAATCAAATTCCGGTTCAACTGATGACATTCTGGTGCATGGTCCGGGTGGCCTGCAGGTTCGGGCTCTTACGGTGAACCAAAAGCGTCTGGTGAGTTGTTCCGACGAAAATGATATGATGTTTGCCATTGGCCCGGCCGGTACCGGAAAGACCTATACTGCGGTTGCACTGGCAGTCAGGGCTTTAAAGAATAGGTGGGTGAAAAGAATCGTACTTACGCGTCCGGCGGTGGAGGCTGGTGAGAATCTCGGTTTTTTGCCCGGTGATTTAAAAGACAAGCTCGATCCATATCTTATGCCACTCTATGACGCTTTACGCGATATGCTTCCACCGCAAAAACTTCTAACCTATCTCGAAGACGGAACAATCGAAGTAGCTCCTTTGGCTTTTATGCGTGGCCGGACACTTGACAATGCCTTTGCGATTCTGGATGAGGCGCAGAATGCTACCCGCAGCCAGATGAAAATGTTTCTCACCCGAATGGGAAAATCAGCCAAATTCATCGTTACCGGAGATATTACGCAAATCGATCTTCCTGCTAAGCAGCCTTCCGGACTTTTACAAGCCATGTATGTTTTAAAAGATGTGGAAGGAATCAGCTTTATTTACCTTGATGACAAGGATGTGGTGCGCCATAAACTCGTTACAAAAATTATTCAGGCTTATCGGGCCAAAGCAGAAAACAGCAATCAGGAATCTGAAAGCCAGTCATTGAAAACAGAAATTAACCTTAATCAGCAAAATCCATGACAACAGAGGCCATTTTAAAAACAAATTTTAATTTTCCGGGACAGAAAAGTCTGTATAAAGGCAAAGTTCGGGATGTATACAATATTAAGGACGAACTATTGGTAATGGTGGCCAGCGACCGGATTTCGGCTTTCGATGTGGTTTTACCAAAAGGCATTCCTTATAAAGGACAGGTGTTGAACCAGATTGCTTCGATGTTTCTGGATGCAACTTCTGACCTTGTTCCAAACTGGAAAATAGCGAGCCCAGATCCGATGGTTACGATCGGTCATTACTGCGAACCATTTCCGGTGGAAATGATTATTCGCGGATTCCTGACCGGCAGTTCCTGGCGAACCTATAAAAAAGGACAACGGGACATTTGCGGAGTTCCTGTTCCGGAAGGGATGAAAGAGCATCAGCGCTTTGCCAATCCAATCATTACACCTACAACCAAGGCCTCGGAAGGACATGACGAAGATATTTCGCGCGAGGAAATCATTGCAAAAGGAATTGTAAGTGAATCGGATTATACGCAGCTTGAAGATTATACCCGCAAATTGTTTGAACGTGGTACGCAGATAGCAGCCGAGCATGGATTAATTCTGGTGGATACGAAATATGAATTCGGAAAAGTTGGTGACAAGATTTATCTCATCGACGAAATTCATACGCCCGATTCATCCCGCTATTTTATTGCCGACGAATACGATGAACGCTTTGCCCGTGGTGAAGCCCAGAAACAGCTTTCGAAAGAATTTGTTCGTGAATGGCTGATGGCCAATGGTTTTCAGGGTCAGACGGGACAGAAAGTGCCTGAAATGACAGAAGAATACGTTCAAACGGTTTCAGAAAGATATATTGAGTTGTATGAAAAAGTGACAGGAAAATCTTTTGTCAGAAACGATGCAGCAGATGTTTTGATTCGTATCGAAAACAATATCAATAACTTCCTGAAATCTTATTTTGAAAAATAAGCAGTCCGAAAGGCTGTAAAATCAGACATCCAGTGCAGAAAGCAGATGATTCAGTTCGTCAGCTTTCTGCATTTTTCCTTCCGAACTGTACAATTCTGAAAGTTCGTTGATGAGCCTCCGGATAATGACAAGGTTTGAACAAGGTTGAAAATAGGATTCTTCAGGACTGAGTTTAATCTGTTTCAAAAAAAGTTCGATTTCGTTGCGTGTGAAAACTGCTCCCCGGTTGAAAGGATTCAGGTAAAAAAGCACTTCCTTTTCGGGGATTTGTATTTCAGGAATTTCGTCAGCAAAAGCAAGAATAAAATGACGTGGCAGATCAACACCATAAATGGGAATCCTGAGGCTTCGCGCGATGATGATGTATAAGATTCCGATTGAAATCTGATTCCCTTTATGGGTTTCAAACAATTTATTCAGAAAGTAATTTTCAGGAGAATGCATCTGCGTAACATTTCCACTGAACTTATTGATTTCGAATAGAATATGATTAAGAACCTTCACTTTTTCGAGGGCTGTGAGATGGTCGTTGAGCTCCAGCCAAACCTCCTGTGCAATTCGGCCGACTTCGCGGGTAATTGCATCACTGTCCATATCAGGGAATTGTATTTTTGAAACCAGGAGGTAGCCTCTCAAGAGGTCGGAATAATTGAATTTCGCCCAGTTGTTTAACTCAAGAAAAGTAGTCTGATACTGAATTTCATGAATCATTGATTGAATCCGTTTCTGTGATTGTTCATCGAGCAATCCTTCAGCAGCCTGCTCAAGTTGGGGGATAGCTTCAGAGCCGTATTCCAGGATACGATTCCGAACCTTTCCGAAGAGTTTTTCATCAGGTTCATCCACCAGACGGAGGAGCGCATTCAGTTCATTGAGTTCTTTCACAAAAAATGATTTTCAATTTCAAAGTTACGATCAAAAATCTTGCCGGTATTGAAAATTTGAATTTGAAAAAAAGAGTAAAAAAATTTTCTGAACGAATAAGGGTAAACACTTAGTTAGTTGTCATGTGTAAGTAGTCGGAAAATGGCGTTTGCCTAAGTGTTGGTGGAAATTAATTGTTTGCAACAAATATCTATATTTAATTCATTGAAAATTAAGTATATATGTTTGTTGTAAAATGCATAAAAGCAGTTTTTTGGAAATTTAACGGTTCTTAATTTTGTTAGTTCTGAGGTTTTTTTAAATTTGTCAATCGAAAATCGTGAAATTATTGGAGTACATATACTATAAGACATTGAAGGTAAATTCGAGATACAATATCCATTGTATTGAGGATCAGGAGTCTGCAAAGGCTTCATCAATTTTAATCAACCTAATCATTAACTAAATCTTCTAAAAATGAGGAAAATTACAGTTTTCTTATTGCTGTTGGTTTTTGCCTGGTCGGGCATGGTAAGTGCACAGAATGCACCCATGACAGAACAGCAAAAGGTCGCTTTTGACCAAGCAGCAAGACAGTCTGAAGCGCAAGCTCAGCCTGTTTTCGTTCAGGAGACTCCTGTTGCCACCAGCACGAATGACAATGTGCTGACCATTGGTACCGGAGCCGCCGCCGGAGCCTATCCGGCCTATTATATGAACTGGTGCAACTACTGGGAAAACAATCACACCCAGACTTTGTATCTAGCTTCAGAATTGGCTGGACCCAAGTTTATTACACAGTTAGCATGGCAGTTTGCCGCGCTTGGAGCAAATCCTAACTGGATAAACAACGTAGTAATCAAAATCAAACCGACATCTGCAACAAGCTTAACAGCTGGTGCTTATGCTGATATGAGCGGTGCTGTTACCGTTTATTCAAGCTCAGGCCAGTATGTTCCTGCTACTGCAACTGGTTGGGGATCACCACTCGACATCACTGATTATATCTACACCGGAACCGATAATTTGATTATCGATATCGTTTGGGGTGATACAGGTGATTATGGATCTCCTTACTACCAGACTTGTCAGACTTTAGGTGCTGTTACCAGAACTTTGTGTGGATACGCTGACAGCGAAACTCCTCCAAATTATGATTTTGCATCTAATTACTATTCAAACATTGCTGTTTACTGGACACCACTTACATTACCAGGAAATCTTACAGGTCATGTAACTGATGCTGATGGTGTTGCTATTGCAAATGCTACGGTAGGTGTTGTTGACGGAGCCAATGTTGCTACCGATGCTACAGGATATTACTATATCGCTGGTATTTTTAGTGGTGATCAGGATATCTATGCTATGAAAGATGGCTGGAACGAAATCGAAGCAAATGTAGTTATCCCTGCTGCTGGTACTTTGACCCATGATTTCACTTTGACCAAACCAAGTTTGACCATCAGCCCGCTGATGTTTGACGAAACTTTGAACCCGAACGAATATCTGACAAAAATGTTGGGTATGCTCAATATCGGCGACGGCCCTGCCGGCTGGACTGCTGAAATCGTTTATCCTGAAACTTTTGTTCAGAACGATGCTTCTGATGCAATGGATTTCACACAAATGACCCAGTCAAGCAGCAGCTTTGGCGACAATTCTCATCTTTCTTTCAAGATGGATGAAAATGCCGAAAGAGGCCTTCTTGATTGTCCTGATGGAAGCGTATTCGGAAATCCTCCGGTAAGCTCTGACAATGGTTATACTTCTGATGCTGGTGTTGGTTATTTCTGCTATCAGCAGTTTTCAACCACTGGTAACTTTAATACCGTTACTTTCTGGTCAGTTGTTACATCTTTACCAAACGATCCACGTGACTTCACAATCGAAGTTCGCGAAGCAGGTGCAACTCCTGGTGCTATCGTTAGCTCATCAACCGTAACTTTGAATTATGTTAACACTGGTTCAACCGTTTTAGGTTTCCCATTGTTACAATATACTGCTACTATCCCTGCCACTTCTATTACTGATGGTTGGATCGGAGTTCAGGCAGCTGCTGGTTCAGCTACCAACTACTGGTGTAATACCTATTCAGGTAGCGGAGCAGCTGTTCAGGCGATGGGCGGAAGCTATACCACATTATTTGAAAAACTTGCAGTTTGCTTAAGCCAGGTTGGCGGCGGCGGCGGAGTTTCCGATTGGTTGAGCCTTGGCCAGTATGAAGGTGCAGTTGGTCCTAACGGAACCAGCTTTAACCTGCCTGTAAACTTTGACGCTACTGGAACAGAAGCTGGTCAGGTTTATAATGCAGAAATTCATATCACAACTGATCCTAACGTAGGTACTTTTACAGTTCCTGTAACAATGACCATTTATGGCGATCCATTGTCACCTGTAACTGACCTCACTGCAACTCTGACTGATCAGGTTGCCGGAACAGTTGCATTGAGCTGGACATTTACCCGTCCGGTTAACTTCCAGTATTTCCTTATCAAACGTAACGGATTGGGTATTGGAACAACAACCTCAACTAATTTCACCAACATTCTGCCAACATTTGGTAACTATTGCTACACCGTAACTCCTGTTTACGATGCTGGTAGTGGCGTTCCAGGCGGACCTGCTTGTGTTGACTGGTTTATTCCTGCACTTTGCTGGAGCCCTGCAACCGTTGAAAATTCACAGTGGCCAGATGTAACTGAACAAGTTACTATGACATTGTCAAACTGCGGTGACGGAACTCTTGCTTATGAATTCCCTGATTATACAGCAGCTGAAAGATTTGCTTGCAGCAATGAAATCGAATTGCGCGATTCATTCGGTGACGGATGGAATGGTGGTGCTATTTCTGTATTCGTTAACGGAACAGCTGTTCTGACCAATATTACACTGCCTTCAGGTAGCGGCCCATCTTATTTCAGCTTCCCGGTTAATGGTGGTGATTTGATCACAACCGATTTCGTTCCTGGCTCATGGGCTTATGAATGTAACTACAAATTGTTAGATGTTGACCGCAATGCTTATTTCACAAGCAACCCGGCAGCCGATCTTCTTCCTTCAGCCAATATTTTGGCCCCATGCCCAGTTCCTAGCTACATTACATCAGTTCAGCCAGCTGCCGGTACTATCGCCAGTGGTGAAAACGTTCAGATCACTCTGACCTACAACTCTGATGGATTCTATGCTGGTAACTTCCCAGAAGGTTTGGCTCTCAACACCAACGATCCTGACAATCTTGAAGCAGTTATCCCGAACATTATGCACGTTTACACTCCTGCTTCTATCAGCGGTACTGTAACTGATTGCGTAACTGGAGCTCCTAAAAAGAATGTAACCGTTACCGCTTACGGCGCATCAACTTATGCTGCTGAAACACGCGAAAACGGAACCTATACCATGATAGTTGATGCTGGTACTTACGACGTTGAATTCTCAATGGTAGGTTTCCATACATATACTGTTGAAGATGTTGTTGTTACTGTTGCCGGTAGCCCGGTTGACGTTGACGCTACATTATGTGAAATGGCTTATGCACCAAGTTTCGTATATGCTGATCCGAATGAAGCCGATACACAGGCTCTCATCACATGGGGAATCCCAATGGGCCCATACCAGATCCAGTATGACGATGGTTCAGCTGAATCATTCTTCTCATTCTTA
This sequence comes from uncultured Lentimicrobiaceae bacterium, assembly GCA_964627945.1. GTDB lineage: Bacteria > Bacteroidota > Bacteroidia > Bacteroidales > F082 > CAJBPB01. The sequence continues at coordinate 1,480 of CAZVKW010000120.1, read as the reverse complement.
CCTTATGGTAGCGCAACAGCCGTTAAATTCACCCCTGCCGGATATCCTGCTACCGTAACTGGTGGTCGTTTGTTTGTTGGTGATGGTTCATGGCCTGAAGGAGTTAACTTCCTTGGAACCGAAGTATCAGTTGGCGTTATCGCTGCTGACGGTGCCAATGGCATGCCAGGTACAGTTCTCGATTCAACCACCATTACCGTTGATAACTACGGTTGGGTGAATTTCGACAACGCTTTGTATGCAACTGTTAACTCAGGTAACTTCTACATCGCCGTATGGAAACTCTTAGTTCAGGTTCCTGTTGGCGTTGATCAGAACGTTCCTACCTACTACAGAAGTTATGTTAAACCTGCTGGTGGAAACTGGGCAGCCTCTTCATATCAGGACTTCATGATCCGCGCGATCGTAAGTGGACCTGGTACAAACGTTGCTGCACGCACTGCTGGTGAAATGATTTATCCTGCAAAACCAAATATGACTGACTTTGTTGCTACAAGCGCTCCTAACGGACGTCCTGGCATCGAAGGCGCTGGAATGTATCTGCCTATCGAAGGTGGTGCAACTTCACGCGAACTGGTTGATTATGGTGTTGCCCGTATCAATAACTTCAATCCTGAAATTGGTGAAACACCAGAAGACGGAGACTTGAACGTTATTGCCGGTCACAACGGAACACAATCATACAATGACGCTGGTTTTGGTGGACAGCCTGCTGGTTTCTATGCTTATGCTGTTCGTGCTCAATACAGCATGGAGAACTCAGAATGGATCTACTCAAACGTTGTTGCTCACGGTCTGGATAACGTAGTTACCCTGAACGTTAGTCAGTGTGACGGTGGTGATGTTGCCGGAGCTAATGTTAGCCTCATCAGCAATAACTATCCTTACCAACATTTATATGCTGTTACCGACGCCAGTGGTGTTGTTGTATTCGACAGCGTAATCAATGGAACATATGACCTCCTTGTAACCAAGATGGCATATCAGAATTACGAACACAACGGTATCATGATCAATTATGATTATACCGAAGATGTAGTTCTTGCCAACAAAACCTATCCTGCAAAGAACCTCTTTGTTGAGCCTTTGACATCGGTAGCTACTTGGGAAGCTCCTATCTATACAGCTGTTGAACTGCAGAACTTTGAAGATGCAGTATTCCCTCCAGTTGGTTGGATCGAGGAATCTAACAGTCGTGGTTTCTTCCGTACAAACGCAGGTGGAAGCAGTTTCTGGCCAATCCCGGCTGGTGACGGTTACTATGCCTGTGCAAATGACGATGGATTTAACGGTGACGCAAGCGTTGACCGCCTCATCCTTCCAGTTTGTGACCTTCGCGAAGGTGCTACATATAACTTTGCTTTCGATTATTTCTATGATGGTTCATGGGGTGGTTCAGCTTATGTTGAATACAGCCTTGATAACGGTGCCAACTGGACAGTTCTGCAGAGCTTAAACGCTGTAGGTGACTGGACAACAC
>CAZVKW010000119.1:0-8970 GCA_964627945.1 uncultured Lentimicrobiaceae bacterium | reverse complement strand
ATAAACAGAATTCCGTAAAGAATGTAAAACTGCAATTTCCCGTTCTGAAGAAACATAAATCTGCCCATAAAGGACTTAAAAGCCATGATAGGCTTATCGACCAGCCATTTTTCAAGTTTGTCGTAGCTATGCGACTCAAATGCGCCTTCGGTCGGGAAAATTCCATGAATTTCTTTTTCTCTTTTAACCGACATAATCACCGGTTTCAGGAGTTTAGAGTATGATCGTACAAAGGATCCGGCTGTATATTGCATCTGGCCGGCAGGGCCTACGTATCCGCATCCCCAGGTTGTTTCGAGGCTGATAATCCGTTTTTGGAGGATGAGTTTTCTGATCATAAATACGGTCAGTATGAGCAGGATAAAGCCCCAGACGGCCCAGCTGATATGTTGCAGACTATCGGTCAGATTGTTTTTGAATAATCTTCCCGTTTCAATATTTCCGGTAAACATTGATACAGGCTTCATCAGTAATTCGATGAAATATTTCGGAAAAAGGCCAATGACAACAATGAAAAATGCAATGAAATACATGGGAAGAAGCTGTAATTGAGGTACTTCCTTGATTTCATGATGAAACGGATGTCTTTCCTGTCCCAAAAAAACCACACTGAAAGCTTTCGTGAAACAAAGCAAGGCCAGTCCGCCAATCAGCACCAGACCCAAAACCGAAAAAATGGAGGCAATCATGGTGATCAATGTGGCTTCCTGGAGCCAGTGATACATGCCGCTATATAAAATAAATTCAGAAATGAATCCGTTGAATGGCGGAATCCCGCAGATGGCAATGGATGCAATCAGAAAAAGATAGGCTGTCTGAGGCATTTTCCTGATCAAACCACCCATTTGTTCGATGTTGACGGTGTGCGTAGCCTGATAAACGTTTCCGGCTGCGAAAAACAGGAGAGATTTGAAAAGTGCATGGTTCCAGGTATGCAACAGCGCTCCCGCAAAACCCATCGATGCAAGCACCAAATTGTTATTGCCGAGCCCGATACATCCGATTCCAATCCCGATGCCGATAATGCCAATGTTCTCAATGCTGTGATACGCAAGCAGTTTTTTCAGGTTGTGCTGTACGATGGCGAGCATCACCCCATACAAACCCGAAATTATCGCAAAGGCCAGTATCGTATATCCAACAATCGTATAGTCAGGTTGGATAACCAGCAACATACGAAATATGCCATAAATCCCGATTTTGATCAACACCCCCGACATAATGCCCGAAATATGCGCCGGTGCAGCCGGATGTGCATAAGGCAGCCAGGTGTGAAAAGGAACAAGTCCGGCTTTTATCGCGAAAGCCACCAAAAACGTAAGAAACAGGATGACAGGTGTCGCTCCCTCCAGTTGTGAAATATAGGCGCTGATCACCTGAAAATCGTAACTCCCCGTTTTGAAAGCTGCCCACATAAATCCAAGCATCAGAAAAACAATACTCACATGCGATTGAATAATGTAATTGATGCCTGCTTTGATGGTTGATATTTTTTCCTTCTCGAAAATGATTGTGATCATTGCCGAAAGTGCCATGATTTCCCAGGCAACCAGAAAAGCCATTCCATTTTGAATCACACACAAACCGATGAGGGCAGTATTGAGCATCACGAATGCAATGCTGTGCAAACTCAGGTTATTGGTTTGACTTTGGTAGGTTTTCATATAGAATAATCCATAAAAACCACCAGTGATGAAAATGAAATTGATGATCAGGATAAACCAGGCAGAAAGCATATCGATCCTCACAGGTATTACGCCCATGATCAGACTTCCGGGCAAAATGACCTCAAATGCCTGTCCGCTGAATGCCTGAACCGACAGATAAGTTGTAATTACGGAATTGAAAATGATCGCCAGAAAAACGACTGCTGCCTTCCAATTCACCCCGACAAAAGGGATCATGATAACAGCAAGCAGGGCAATCACCAGAAATACCGTGACGAATATCATTTTACCAGATTAAACACTGTGAGTATGAAAATGGCGATGATGAAAACGATGCCATACATGACATAGGATTGCACCCGTCCGTTTTGAATAAACTTGAAATAATTGATGAAATAGAGAATCTGATGGTTCATCTTGTCGATGAAATAGTGCTCAAAGAAATCGAGATAATGGGACGAATATTTTCTTCCTTTCGGGAAAATTTCCCCGGGCCGCAGCTCAGGATACATCTTTTTCTCGATCAGCAGGAAGTTCATCATCTTGGCCAGTGGCTTCGAAAACGACTTGCCTGAATATTGCATCCTGCTGTGCGATGCCACATAACCACAGCCCCATGTTTCGTCAATAAGCTGCGATTTCCCCTTGATGGCATACATCCTGATGAACCAGAAAGCAGCAATAAGTCCGATGAAAATCAACGAATACAGACTGATCCCGCTCATGGTTTTTAAATATCCATCCAGGATGGACGGTGTAAAATCGCTTCTGACAGGACTCCATGAAGATACAAGATCTGAAGATATTTTCCCTACGATCCCCAAATACCATTGCGGAAAAACGGCAACACTCAGCATCACAGCAATGATGAGGTATTGAGGAAACAGCATGATCTTCGAAACTTCTTTGGGCTGCTGGTGAAAGTGTTCGCGTTCACTTCCCAGAAAAATCGTTCCAAAAGTTTTGGTGAAAGTCAATATAGAAAGTCCGCCAATCAGACTCAGTCCGGCAAACGTAAGAATGAGTAAACTGATCAGGCTGATGCTCTGCAATTTCATCCCTTCGACCAAACCGCTGTAAATCACAAATTCAGAGACAAATCCGTTGAAAGGAGGCAATCCGCCAATGGCAATGGCCCCAATCAGAAAAATGATTGCTGTTTGTGGCATCCGTTTCAGCAGACCACCCAATTTTTCCATATCGCGTGTATGGGTTTGTTGATATACAGAGCCTGCCGCATAAAAAAGCAGGGATTTGAACAAGGAATGATTCAGCACATGCAGCAGTGCACCGCCAAAACCTAAATAATATAGGATGGCTGAATGCGTTCCCATACCAATCAATCCGATTCCCAAGCCAATGCCAACAATACCGATATTTTCAATGGTGCAGTAGGCCAGCATTTTCTTGAAATCGCGGTGAACAGCTGCATTTAAAATACCGTATAAAGCTGTTAATACAGAGATACTAATTACAATCTCGCCGAGCAATTCGAAGTCGGAATGCAGGAATGAAATCATGCGCATCATTCCATAAATACCCAGTTTCACAATAACGCCCGACATAACACCCGAAACATGCGATGGCGCTGCCGGATGTGCATGCGGAAGCCAGCTGTGCAAGGGAATAAATCCGGCTTTGAATCCAAAACCGACGAAGAAAATCAGAAACAGCCAGATATTTTTCTGGGTAAGGAAAAACTGATGAATGGCTTCAAAACCGAAAGAACCACTTACAAAATACACCCAGACAAAGCCAATTGTGAGAAAAACGATGCTTAAATGCATCTGAACCAGATAGTTGATTCCTGCTCTGATGGTTCTTGTATTGTTGTGGTCAAAAATCACCAGCAGCATCGATGTCAGCGACATGGCTTCCCAGGCGATCAGGAAAGCGAATCCGTTCTGCAACAGACAAACCCACACCATCGACAAGTGAAACAGGATGTATAAAATCCAGTGCAGGCTGAGTTTTGTATGCGGTTCGGTATAGGATTTCATATAACCAGATCCATAGAGGATTCCGGTAAGCGATGTGAAATTGATGATCAGGATAAACCATGCCGATAAACCGTCGATCATCACCGGAACTTCCTGCACAAACGAGCCGGCATAGAAAACAAAGCTCAGGGCCTCACCACGAAGTGATGGAAGTACCAACCAACTGGTTAACAATGCGTTGGCAGTAACAATTAAAATTGCAAAATTGGCTTTGAATCGGATGGGAACAAAAGGCAAGCCAAGCAAACCGAGGATTGTGATGCCCCATGAGGAATATAATAAGATGCTCCAGTCAACCATTTAACGAAAGGGAATTTAGGCTTTTTACTGATTACAAAGTAAGCGAATAAAAGGCGTTGCTTAGTTGAGCATGGTCATGAAATAATTTGACAATTATCAAGTAATTGATCTCTATTTTGTCTAAGTTTGTTTTACGAAACTATGTTTATGGATGTAAAAGACATTTTTCCCATTGAGAAATTCACTTCAAAAAGTGATTCAATTTTCAGGAATATTCCGGATGATGTGCGGTTTCAGCTGGAGCAGAATATGGAAGAAAAGACCTATCGCAAAGGTCAGCGTATCTTTTTGGAAGGATCCTATCCGGCGGGTGTGTTTTTCATCAAAGACGGACTGGTAAAAAAATACAAAACCGACCAATCCGGAAAGGAGCATATTTTATATCTCTGTTCAAGCGGTGAGTTGCTGGGTTATTCGGCTTTGCTGTGCAACGAACCCTATCCGGATTCGGCTGCTGCCCTCGAAGTGTCGAAAATACAATTCATTTCCGATGAGGCGTTTATGCAAATTACCAATTCTTCCAATAAGCTCATGCTCAACTTATTATCCAGTCTGAGTCATGAATTTGGTGTGATGACGAACAGTATTACCGTGATGTCGCGCATGACGGCCAAAGAACGACTTGCCCTGATGTTGTTGCTCCTTTCGGCAAAATTCAGGCAGCGGACAAAATCAGAAATGGCTGAAATCATCTTATTGCGTGAAGACCTGGCCAATATGCTGGGTGTTGCAACCGAAACGGCCGTTCGTCTGCTTTACGGATTGAAAGACGACGGAATCATCAGTATAGATGGTAAAAAAATCATCCTTCTGAATCCGGAAGAACTGGTCAGGATTTCGAAATTTTATTAATAAATCCTATCGTATTTGATAAATTCATAACCAATAACGAGTAACCAGTAACAACTAACCATTCACATCTATTTCAGCGTCTCAATGGCATTCAAAAGCACCTCGTCATTTTTCTGATAGATCGGATAAAATCCTTCATCATCGTATAGGTTACGTGCAACGAATGCCTTGAAAAGATTCGCAATCGATTCGCGGCTTGCATTCAGATCACCTTTTCCGGCTTTGATGCCTTTGGTTTCGGCAAAGGCCACAAAATCACTGAAAACTTTCTGATCCATCTGGTAGTTCGCGTCGAAAGCGGATGCTGAACCTAATTTCAACAATTCCGGACGGTGACTATCCGTATAATCAAAAGCAAACTGGAATATCAAACCACTGTTAGCCAGTTTGTTATAATAAACCAAACTAGAATCAATTTTCATGGGAACATACACATCGGGCATGATACCACCACCGCCATAAACAGTCTTGCCTCCGGCTGTGGTGAATTTGAGCGAATCAGCAAAATGAATGCTGTCAGGATGCATCATCTCACCATCTGTATAGCGTTCGAATTGTTCGTTGTGATATTTCATGAAATCGCCGTCGTAAGGTTTCTGTATGCAGCGACCTGTTGGAGTATAATAACGTGAAACAGTGAGTCTTACGGCTGATCCATCGGGAAGTGGAAGCTGTTCCTGAACCAATCCTTTACCAAATGAGCGTCGTCCAATCAGCGTGCCACGGTCGTTGTCCTGAAGCGCACCGGCCACAATTTCACTGGCGCTGGCTGAACCTTCATCAATCAAAACTGCCAGATCGTTCTTTTCGAACAAACCTTCAGAAGTGGCGAATGCAAAGGATTTGTTCCGGTTTTTACCCATTGTATAAACGATGAGTTTGCCATCTGCAAGAAATTCGTCGGCCAGATCAGTTGCGGCTTTCAGATATCCGCCGGTGTTTCCACGCAGGTCGAGGATGAGTTTCTTCATACCTTCTTTTTGCAGTTTTTCGGCCGCTTCAACAAATTCACGGTGTGTGGTTGCCGAAAATTTGTTCAGTCGGATATAGCCGATACCGGGCGAAGCCATATATGCAGCATCGAGACTATAAGTAGGAATCACATCACGTACAATAGTGAAATCGGTAAGTCCTTTCACGCCGCGGCGAAGAATTTTCACACGAACTTCGGTGCCTTTTGGTCCTTTGAGTTTTCGCATAGCGTCGCGGTTGGTCACTTTCACGCCTGCAACGATCGAATCATCGATAAACACTATCCGGTCGCCAGCCATGATGCCAAGTTTTTCTGATGGACCGCCTTTTACCGGGTTGATCACGGTAATGGTATCTTTTTCAATCCGGAATGAAACCCCGATTCCTTCAAAGCTTCCAAGCAAAGGATCGTTCATTTCGTTGAACTCTTCGGCCGAGACATACTGACTATGAGGGTCTAGCTTCTCGAGCATACCGTTGATAGCGTTTTTTTCCAACTCATTCTGATTGACAGAATCGACATAATCTTTTTCGATAAACTGAAGAATCAGTCCGAGTTTGCTGTTATTGCCACTGTTACCGTGAAAACTTTCTGTGGCCGGACCTTTTGAAAGGCGGCTACCGATCAGGATTCCGAGGGCGAGCATTAGTGCTAAAACAAATGGAAGATATATCGTGGATTTTTTCATAATTTCTGAAATTGTTGGACAAAAATAGGGAAGTTTAGCATCCAAGCGCCTGAATAGGCTTGCACACGGCTATTGTGAAGGTTTATTTTAGACTTCTTAACTTTTGGAATGAAAATAATAATGATCTGGTCTCAGAAGATCATGGTCCTGATGAGGAAAATCCGATCGAAACCGAGAAAACAATCCTAAATAAATATGTTTGTCAAATAGCCAATTCCGGACTTTCATACCATCAAGACAAGGGATATTTGACCGAATCATCAAAATGATTGAAAAGAATACGATTTTTCCTGAAAAGTTCATTTTATCACTGATTTTTCCAACTACTTTTGTAATGCGACATCTGTGGCAGAATCAGCAACAGAAGCAACATTGTAAATACATTACACACATAAAAATCTCTTCCATGAAAAAAATCTTTACTTATTTCCTTCTGGCGTTTTTCATGACTGCCGCTTCCTTTTCAATGGCCGAAAATGCCGGGCAGGACGTGATCAGCCTTCCGCTGAAACAGCAGATGTCAGTAACTGCAAAATCCGATATGATCCGGATCAATATCCAATTAAAGGATCAGTTTGATTCACAAAAACTGATGAATCAGGTTCAAAGCATGAACAAAGCCGAACGACGTGCCCATGTAATCTCTGTTTTGAAAGATTTCAGCCAGCTTTCGCAAAAAGGTGTTGTTGCTGATCTGAATAAACTTCAACGTAATGGCTCTGTAAATCAGGTTACAACACTCTGGATTGCCAATGTGATAAACTGTTATGCCACTCCAGAAGCGATTGCCGAACTGGCAAGACGAAATGATATTTCAGGCATTGATTACGACGAATACCGTGTGCTGATCGATCCACGCGAAAGCGAAAATGTGGAATATGAAGAAGGCAATCAAGGAAGTCGCGAAATCACCTGGAATGTAATTAAAATCAATGCCGACGATGTGTGGGCACTGGGTTTCAATGGCGACGGAATCGTGGTTTCGGTGATCGATACAGGAGTAAATTACAACCATGTCGACCTGAATGACCACGTTTGGACAGATCCTGATTACCCCAATCACGGTTATGATTTTGTAAATAACGACAACAATCCGATGGACGATCACGGCCATGGAACACATTGTGCCGGAACAGTTGCCGGTGACGGAACAGCCGGTTCACAAACTGGTATGGCTCCTGAAGCTACCATCATGTGCTGTAAAGTATTGGATGCTGGCGGTGGAGGAAATGAAAGTGGCGTTTGGGCTGCTGTTCAGTTCAGTGTTGAACAAGGTGCCGACGTAATGAGTCTTTCATTGGGATGGCAACATTCATGGGGTCCGGACCGCACTGTTTGGCGTACCGCTTTTGATAATTCACTTGCTGCAGGCATCATTGCTTCGGTGGCAGCAGGAAACGAAGGTGATCAGCAGGGAAGTTATCCGATTCCGGATAATGTTCGTACACCAGGTGATCTTCCTCCGGCATGGTTACATCCTGATCAAACCCTCACAGGAGGTGTTTCGGGTATCATTTGCGTCGGAGCAACCGATTCAGGCGATGGTCTGGCTGGATTTTCCAGCCGCGGACCATGCGACTGGTCAGCGATCAGTCCGTTTAACGATTATCCATATCAACCCGAAATGGGCCTGATCCGTCCAGATATCTGTGCCCCGGGCGTGAACATCAAATCATTGGATTATTCAAGCAATACAGGTTATGCAAGTGGCTGGAACGGAACCTCCATGGCTACTCCGGCCAATGCGGGTATGATTGCATTGATGTTGCAGAAAAACAATTTGCTGACTCCAGCAGACATTAACCAAACGATAGAAGAAACTGCAGTAGTGCTCACACCAGGCAAGAATAACAATTCCGGTTCAGGACGTATAGATGCCCTTGCTGCCGTGAATGCAACTCCGATGCCCGGACCAAGTTATTATGCGCATCATTTCAACGATGCTACAGGAAACAACAATGCAGTTATCAATCCTGCCGAACATATTCTGCTCGACCTGAGCATCGCCAACCTGAGCGATGTTGCAGCAACAAACGTAACTGTTACTATATCAACTACATCGCCCAATATTACATTTACCGACAATACTGAGTTCTACGGAATCATCGCCGTGAATCAGGTCAAGGAAATCGTGGGGGCTTATGCTTTTGATGTAGCAGCTGATATTCCGGGTGGTGAACTGATTCAGTTTGTTCTCTCAGCCACTGATGGAACCGAATCCTGGGAAAGCAGTTTCACCGCTGTAGCCGAAGGTGTTGATCTTGTGATTGGTGATTTTGATATCGCAGATTACTCTGGCAACAACAACTTTAAACTCGATCCAGGTGAAACAGTTGACATTCTGATTCAGACATCGAATTTTGGACAGTTGGATGCAGCAAATGCCCTGGGGACACTTTCATCCCCCAGTCCGTATGTCACCTTGAACAATACAGAATATCCTTTTGGTTCAATCCCTTCCGGACAAACCCTCGTTGCTTTGTTCAGTCT
>CAZVKW010000118.1:0-9136 GCA_964627945.1 uncultured Lentimicrobiaceae bacterium | reverse complement strand
ACCCCTACCACAAACTTAGGCTCTCCATTCATATCCCGGGTTAAAAAGTACGATCCATTTATCCACCTTACTTCCCCCGATTTATGAAGCATACGGAACATTTTTTCGGTTTTGCGATTACCCTTCTCATCAGATGCTACCAGGTCGTTCATAAAACCCAGCAGGTGGGGTAGATCATCCGGATGGAACAATTTGAAATGGTCCTCCACTTTCATAGAAAGTGCTTCATCAAGTTCATAGCCCAACACTCGGGTAATTGCAGGACTCATATAATCAAGTTCGTTTGTGATTGCATTCTGACGGTAATGAATGTCCCAGGATAATTCGATAATCTCACGGAATCTCTCCTCACTCTCCTGCAACACTTGTTTAGCTTGTTTTCGTTCGGTGATGTCCATATATGTTCCAAGAACACCTGCTACCTCACCTTTGGAATTCTTCAATGGTATTTTACTCGTCAGTACCGTAGTTATCTTTCCATCAGCGCTTGTTTGAGGTTCTTCGATGTTTAATTTTGGACATACGCTTTTCATGACCTGAATGTCGTCATTGCGGTACATTTCGGCTTCATTATGCCATACCATCTGAAAATCATCTTTACCAATAATATCTTTTGGATCGGAAAACCCTGCATCATTTGCAAATGCCAAGTTACAGCCCAGATATTTAAGATTTTCATCTTTCCAGAATACCCTTGAAGGAATTGCGTGGATTATTCCTTCAATGATTTGCTTGGATTCACGCTGTTGCTCCTCGGCTATTTTCCGCTCGGTGATGTCGTGAACAACCGTAAAACGAAGTTTTTTATCATATAAATCAATATTTTCTGATGAAAGCAAAACATGCTTTAATTCACCGTTTTTTGTTTTTAAGTCGGCTTCTACATTTCTTGTGTTTCCTTTACTATCTACTTTCTCTAATATTGCATTTATTGCATCGTGGCTTATTATCCCTAATTCTGTTGGAGTTTTCCCAATTACTTCATTTTTATCAAATCCAAACAAAGTGTAAAATGCCTCATTTACTTCTACATACTTATCGCTGTTTAAATCTGTCAAACCGCATGCGGAAGGATTTATATTAAACACCTTCGAGAACTTTTCTTCACTTTCTTTTAAGGCCTTATTCGCTTCAATCTCCTTTAATTGTTTCAGGCCAATACCTGCTATGATTTCGATAAATCCAGTGATAAAATCAAGATACTTATCCAGTTTTTCTTTTGACCATATAGGGACTTTTTCAACAGCCTCCAGGTATGCTTTTTCGTCGAAGTCATATTTTTTTGCCTGTGTTTTAAAGAATTCAATATCTGGTTTTTCAAGAAAAAACTGGCCAGTAAAAAAACTTCCGAGATGATTTCCATCAATAATTATTGGTGCTGCATTATCGATCAAACCATGCGGACATTGATAACTAACTGCCGGCTTTGCCTCATGAAGATGTTCGTGAATATACTGGTCGCTTTTGATGCATTCTTTTTCGCATTCAGGGTGCTTCCGATGAAATTTTGTGCATACATCCTGCCATGCAACAGCTGTAAGAATTTTTCCTTCGTTATCAACTATTGCAGAGGGAAATGAATAAATCCTGTTTAACTTATCCTGCAGATCCTGAAGCAAAGCAATGTCAATTAGGTCTTCCAATCTGTATTCCATGATGTTTATTTTTTTAAAGTTTTATGGCACTGTCTTATCCCGGAATTATTGAACAATAAATGTCATGATAGATATGACTGTCTTACTGTTTATTATCTCTCTCAAAAATAAGAAATTCTTTTATAAAAACAAACAAATCAGTTTGAAATTAAACAGTGTTAAAAAGAATGAGAAATTAAATATCCTTAAGAATAAAATTGAAAATGGTAAAAGCTCATTTCAATGGAGATACCTGCATTGTAATATAATGGCAATTTTGAATTACCTTCTGAATGTGTCAGGAGTTCAAATAATGTAAAATATCGTTTAGTTGTATGAAATGAATAACTTTAAAACTAAAAGCGTTTATTTCAGGCATGGAGAATTCACGCACTTTTTGTAATTGACCCGAAAGTGAGAGATGCCTATATGTTATATTAGTCAATTCATAAAAAATTAAATTTTCACTTTCAGATCATTTTATAATTGCACGCTTACTTTTCCCAAAACGTACAGTATCTTTTTGAAAACGCAAACTATCTTTTTGAAAATGCAAACTATCTTTTCGCAAAACGCAAAGCATCTCTTGTAAGCCTTGTCTCGCGCGGCTTTCAGAGGGGTATTTTTGAGTTTCTCAAGGTATTGAGAACTACAGTAATTATGAAAACGAATTAAAATACATATCAACATATCTTCAATTAAACAATTCAACACATCAACGAATAAACGATTAAACACACAAACAAATCAACGCATAAACGCATAAACGCATGAACGATTAAACACACAAACAAATCAACGATTAAACAATATATATTTGTAATCCAATAACAACAGAAATTTTTAACATATTTTCTTGCCCATGATCCGACAAGAATCAAGCATAAAGGATGTATCAATATGGTATGTTTACTATATGAGAACTGTTTCTTACATCAGAACAGGATTCATTCTTCATGCTTTCAGTATAATTGTCTTCTCATTATTTTTGCTTTGTTATAATCAACTATTTGATTCAAAAGGATTTATGCTGATTCTTTTTTTATTGTTATCGATGTTTCTATTCTCAATATCAATCACATCCCAACTGGATGCATACAGCCGGTATCAGGATTACAAACGCGTAAAAGATCTATTGCATAAACATGGTTTCAGAGAACTGTTTATGAAACCCTATTCACGTTCACGTTGCCAGCGAAACGCTATTTCGGAAGCTGCTTTGCATCTTGGCATGCTCCCTTTGATAAACAGCTATTTTTATCAGGCAGGCTATAGATGGTATCATATAATTCCAAGTATTCTGATTGAAAATCCGCTGGTTTTTTTCACACGTCACTATTGGTACAGCACTTTTTTAGTTCCTAAGTACGAAAGCAAATACTTCTACTGGTGAAAATTTTTGAAGCCCGTAATCTGGTCCTTAGCTATGGAAACCAGAAAATTCTGGATCAAGTGAACGTTTCTCTCGCTACAGGATCGATTAGCGCACTAATTGGTCCGAATGGTGCTGGCAAAAGTTCGGCTTTCCGGATTCTGGCCGGACTTGTAAAACCAGATGCAGGTGAGTTGTTTGTTGATAAAGTGAAGCTGAACAAATTTGAGGATCTGCGCAAACACTGCGGCTATCTGCTCGAATCACCCGATTTTTATCCCTATCTGAGTGGAAAGAAAAACCTTGAACTTCTCATCGGATTGAGTGCTTCAAAAGCCGATGCTTCAGAACTCCTTGAACTTGTAGGTTTGGGTAGAGAAGCGGGCAAAAAAGTTCAGAATTATTCCCGTGGAATGAAGCAACGTCTTGGCATTGCGCAGATCATGATTGATGATCCTGACTTTCTGATCCTGGACGAACCTTTCAATGGACTCGATCCGGAAGTGAAGGAACAAATGCTTCAATTGCTGGTTTCGCTGAAAAATCAGGGAAAAGGAATCCTGCTTTCAACGCATTTGCTCGAAGACATCGAAAACATTGCCGATGAATTTATTCTGCTGCAGAAAGGAAAGGTGTATCTGAAAGGGGATATGAAAATCTATCGAAATGAAAGACAGAGTATTACACTCTTTTTCTCTATGCCTTTTAACGATATCAGCATACAAGGAATACAAATTGATGTTTCTGCTGGCAGTATGCAACTCATGGCAAGCATACAGGAAACCGAAGAATTGCTTAAGCAACTGTACCTCAAAGGATTGGTCCCATACAGGATAAATCGTTCGAGTATTTTGCACGATAAATACATGGAGATTGTCAAATGATGCGTCTGTTTCGGTTTGAACTGGTAAAAATGCTCCACAGAGCCCGAACCTACCTGAGTATCGGTCTGATGGTTCTTTTGGTTGTTCTTATTTTCTGGGGCTTGAAAAGTGAAGGCGAACATGCATTGAATTACCTTTTAAAAGCACTCAATAAAAACTTCATCCTCAACGGAAATATTCTGAACGGATATCTGGTTACATACATCATTTTGAACACCTTATGGATTCATATCCCTGTTTTGATCATCATTGTTACGGGAGATCTTTTCAGTTCTGAGCTGGAAGGAGGAACCATCAGAATCCTGCTTACGAGGCCGATAACAAGGAATCGTCTGGTATTAACAAAACATTTGATGGCGATCTTCTTTGTACTGGTTTTCATGCTCTTATGGGGAATAATCACTTTGATTCCGAGTAAAATCCTGTTCGGAAGCGGCGATCTGGTGGTTGTCATGAATGGTTTGCAGATTCTGGAGGAAAAAGACCTTCTTTGGAGATTTGTTTCTGCCTTTGGGTTTGCATTTTTAGGAATGGGAACTCTGGCCATTTTCTCCGTCAGTGTGAGCTTTTTTACGCGTAAATCACTGCTCAGTATTCTGATTACCTTAGGTGTGTTGGTGATAAGTACACTTTTGCAGACGCTCGCACCTTCTGTTTTCCTGGGTTGGGAATCTGTATTGATTACCTACCATCTCGCACAGTGGCAGCAATTCTTTCAAACAGAAATCGATGTACAAAGTATTTTGATTTCAGTAATATGGTTACTTGGATTTTCATTGCTTTGCATCATTGCCTCCCTGATCAGGTTCAATCGCTTAAAAATTACGGAATGAAACAGTTCATTTTAATCTATCTGATTGGTTTACTTTCACTTCCGGCAATTTCTCAGCCCGAGATCGCTCAAAAATTACGCGAGAGGTATGAGATCAAAAACGGTTTCAAAGCTGTTGTAAAGATTCAGATTGACGTTCCGGGAATCAAGGCTCCGGTGAAAACGATTGAAGTTACTTCTGCAAAGGGGACCGACCTCAAAATCAAGGGTGAAGGACTTATTTTAATGCCTAAAAAGGGTTTCGTCGAACAGTTTTCTGAATTGCTCAACGGGCAGGTTGAATGGATTCATATGAAGGATGTGGGGGAGGAGCAGTTCTATAAACTAGTTTCTCTCGAGCCGGAAAGTGAATGGGTGACCGCAGATTTGAGAATCAATTCAACTAATCCACGCATTGAAGAAATCAGCTTAACTACAAGAGAATCAGGAGTTTTTCAGATTAAGTATTTCTACGAAAAAGGTAAATATCCCATCCGGACCGAAATTTCCTTTGTTACGGAGAAGTTTTCGATTCCTATGAAATTTATGGGCAAGTCTGACGGATCAGAACTTACAAATACCAAAGGAAAAGTAAGCGGGAAAATCACCTTGAATATCATCTCGTTTGAGGAGTTTGATTGATCATCCAAAATACAATTTGAAATAACAATTGAATATCTTTGATTCAAATTAAGAACAAAGCACATCGATGAAAAACTTTCGCTGCAATACTTTCTTCTCAAATCTGATGAGGATGTTGTTAGCCTTCAGATTGTCCCTATCCATTTCATTGATTATATTGATATTCAACTGTTTACATTATCAGAGTTTCGCTCAGAATACACCCGACACCCTTTTGCAAATGAAAGCAATCGGAAGGTATTTCGATCCATTGGATAGTATTTTCAGTCTGAGGTTGAATATCAACACTGAGTTTGAGCAATTCGATGTAAAAGGCGATAACTTTAATTACGATATCCGGCCTAATATTTATTTATCAAACAGAATATCATTTAGTTACAGATTTATCAACTTTGGTTACGGATTCACTCCAAAGTTTATTCCCGGAAACAATGACGACACATTGAAAGGTACATCAGACGTATTCTCCTTTGGTTTAGGTTTCCATTTGACTCACTGGTCGCAGGAGGTTCAGTATTTAAAAGCAAAAGGATTCTATCTTCACAATACCGGTGAAAATTATCCGGATTGGGTGAAAGGTGAAGATGCATACATTTTGTTTCCTGATCTGAAAATTGTTGCTTACCGCGGCACAACGGGCTATAAGTTCAATGAAAACTTCTCTCTTTCAGCAACCAGTTCCAGCACCGAAATCCAATTAAGGAGTTGTGGAAGTGTGGTCATTTATCTTGATTACGATTTTTTTGAGATTGACGACCAAAGTTCTTCACAACAACAATCAACGAGTCAGAAATCCGACAATTTCAATGCGATTGCTTCAGTAGGTTATGTTTACACCTATGTGCATAAATCAAAATTTCATGCCACTGCCGGATTATTCCCCGGAATAGGGCTTCAGCACACCAGTCTGCTCACACGTATGCCTCAAGGGAATCAGAGAACATATTATAATGCAGCTTTATACAGAATCAACGCAAAAATTTCAGCCGGTTATAACACAAGGAAGTTTCACGCCGGAGCTGAATTCTCGGCCATCGGATCATCGTATCAACAAAGTAATGGGCTGGTTCAAACAAAAGCAGCACGCACATACTTTCAGGTATTTATAGGTTATCGTTTCAATGCTCCTAAAATTCTGATAAAAAGCACAGATAAGGTAAACGACATGCTATAGAAAGCTGTTAATCAAAGCAATATTCGATAAAATATACGAACATAATCAAAACCTTAGCTTTCTTTAAACAGCCGGTCAAAGATATTTACTGTTTCCTGAACGGCCAGTTCTGGTTTTAGAGAAGTATCAGAAATACCTGAAACAACACGGGAAATATTATGGTCAACATTTCCTTTGTTCCCCCAGTTTTTTACAGAAGTCGCGGTTAAATAGGCTGAAAAATTGTGGTGTACCGAACCAGGTCGCTCACCGATAATGTGGATAATTCCTTTTTTTGTAGAGAATTCTGTCAATTTGCCAAACAGGATTTCGCCGCAGGCATATCCGGCCCTTACTCTTCCGTTCGTAATGACAATATTTGCAGGGCTTACCCGATAGTTCTTTGCCTGTAGCGCTTTGATAAGTCCATCCAGATAAGGTGCCAGATGAGCTTCGTCCATTAAAGATCTGGCATTGAGTCCATCAGAGATAATAATCTGAACATCAGGAACTTCGTTTTGCCATTGTTGGGATATTTTTTCGAGAAGACCAACTGATTCCATGCTGAGTTTTTCTCCCGTTTCGGGATGATACACATAATCCTTCCTGTCCTTCGACCGGCTGATAATAGGGATAGCCGCCGGAATAGAAGCCACAAAACCCGGAGTCATCTGCGACCAGATACTGATCTTGGCATCTTCATACAAGTCATGAACTTCCTGATCTAGTTCAGAAGGCAAATCCCAGTAATTTTTGCCAAACCCTTCAGCAATGAATACGCCGCGTTTTCTGATTCTGTTTATGCACTCCCGGCCTTCTTCATAAATTTCTTTCTGACTTCTGATATCCAGTTTCGCCTTTCGATATTGGTAATACACCCAGACCGGATCACCAAAATGTGGAGTTGGTTTGCCCTGAAGATCAATAATTTCTATATCCTGAAAGAACTTCCACATGGCATCATTCACTTTGTAACCAAATTTCTCCCTGATCCTTACATGATCGCTGAATGCAGTTGTCAGATAGCCGAGCATAGGATCATTTTTGGTTGGAAGTGCCATCAGATAGGCAGGATTGGCTGGCATTACCTGATCGACGCACCAGTTCAGATCATCCAGTGTAACATCCATATGGAGGGTTGAGCAGATATCCAGTCCAATCGTCAAATTGTGCAATTTTCCCATCACCGTGTCCTCGAGGCAGCAGCGAACCAGTTGTTCTTTGGATTTAAAGACTTCCGGACCAATAAAACCAGCCACATCATTCACGAAAACCCAGGGCTGATCTTCAGGCTTTTTATTCTCCGACATTTCCATTTTCAATGCGCGAAGGAAACCATATTTACGGGCTTCATGCACCACCATATCGAAACCTTCGCCATGACCGTTGGTAAAATCAGCCCCCTGACCGGTTTCAGCATATATTCCATATTGCCCGTTACGTTTGGAGGCATGCCGGAACATTTTTTCAATTGTCAGATCAAAAGTCTTGTTGGCTTCCACAGTTCCGGCCAGACTCTGAAACCAGATTCCGGTAGATCCTGCCTGTATTTCTTCCACTTTTGCCTGAATATCGATATGCGATAATACGCTGTTTGGAATGGTTTTTTCTAAGCCAAATGTCTGAATGATATCATTTAGCGCAGCTTCAATTCTGGCAACTGATTCTGCTTCACTCGAAACGGGATTGGTACCTAAAACAAGATCTCCAACGCCATACGACCAGCCATCAAACACCTGCCAGACAATATCTTCGATGTCATCAGTAGGGGAGTTGGGCTGAATACGCGCACTCAGATAACCCTTGCTTCCGATTTTACTTCCCGGCAGCGGATTAAATACTTTTTGTCCGACTTCAATCAGTTCTTCGTTGCTCATCAACTTCACAAGACAGGCAATTACATCGCTGCTCAGACAAGGCATAAGCGACTTGATTTTTACCTCGGATTCGTTCAGTACAAAGGCTTTCAATTCGCTCATGCGCATTTTTCCGACTTCATCGGACATCGCTGTGCTCGCCTGAATCAGATCAAACTGTTCATCCTGAAACAAAGGCTGATCAAACAAATCTTTGATCAGTGTCTGCGAAATAAGCGTTCTGGCATTTAAGCGTGATTTCTGACTCTCAGCAGCCACCCCAATTGTAAGATCACCTTCCTTGAATTCATTGGCAGCGCCGATAATTTGTCTGTAAAAGGTTCGGTCCATGCCTCCTCGAAGCCTATTGATATAGGCAAAAACATCCTCACCGTTCATGGGTTCATCAATTTGAATGGATTCGGAAAACACAGAACGGAAAGGAAACCCAAACAGATCAAATCCGTGAAGCAAAACGAAGGATGCGCCGAACAGTCCGGTATTCCTGATAAATCTTTTTCGAGAGAGGTCCTTCATTTTAAGCTATTGAACTGATTTTAAAGCTGTAGCCAACACAAATATAAGCACAAAGCAAAATATTTCTATTCTTTCGACGAAAATGCTGATTATAAATAGTTTAGAAAATAAAAAAGGCTTGTTTACACGATTTTGTAAACAAGCCTTATGAAGAAGATATTTTCGGTGAAGTCCTTGAAATCTATTTTAATACTACTTTTAATGAGGTTGACATTGTTTCATTCTGTAAATGAACGATATACAATCC
>CAZVKW010000117.1:3875-9244 GCA_964627945.1 uncultured Lentimicrobiaceae bacterium | reverse complement strand
TTTCTTTCTTTCTTACTGTTTGTATTCTTGTTATAGGTCATTCCTTGGAACACTTAACGGTTTATTTTACCTTCGCGCTTCTAACTTCCAACTGCCAACTTCGCGCTTCTAACTTCTGTTTTTACTACTCCGAAACCATACTGTTCACAAATTAACAGAAGATTTATTTGGCGCTAAAATAATCTTTACCTTAGCCAAAAATTTACACTTTTAACACAAAAGTTATGGAAAATATAGACTGGAAAAATTTGCCATTTGGCTATTATCCGACCGATTTTAATGTCCGTACTACCTGGAAAGATGGTGAATGGAGTCCTCTTGAAGTGAGTTCATCGGAATACATCAGCATTCATATGGCTGCCACCGGTTTACATTACGGACAGGAAGCTTTCGAAGGTTTGAAAGCTTTTCGTGGTGTTGATGGCAAAGTAAGATTGTTCCGTTGGGAAGACAATGCCAAACGTATGCGCACCTCAGCCGATTATATCATGATGGCCGAAGTGCCGGATGAGCTGTTTTTCGAAGCGATTGATAAAGCTGTCAGAATGAATGCCCGTTTCATCCCGCCATACGGAACCGGATCGTCACTCTACATTCGTCCTTTGCTCTTCGGTTCGGGAGCTCAGGTAGGCGTGAAACCCGCCAAAGAATATATGTTTGTGGTTTTTGTATCACCGGTTGGACCTTATTTCAAAGAAGGATTTAAACCGGTAAGCGTTGAGCTGGTGCATGATTATGATCGTGCAGCGCCACTCGGAACAGGTCATGTGAAAGTGGGAGGAAATTATGCGGCCAGTCTGCGTCCTGCCGATCGTGCCCATGAAGCAGGCTACAGCGCTGTGCTCTTCCTCGATGCGAAAGAAAAGAAATATATCGACGAAGCCGGTCCTGCCAATTTCTTCGGAATCAAAAACGGAACCTATATCACACCTTCATCCCGAACGATTTTACCATCGATCACGAATAAAAGTCTGGAAATTATTGCCGAAGATCTTGGTTTGAAGGTTGAACGCCGCCCTGTTCCGGTTGAAGAGCTGGAGACATTTGAAGAAGCAGGAGCATGCGGAACCGCTGCCATCATCTCACCTTTCAAAAAGATTGTAGACCGGATGAGCGGGAAAGTATTTCAATATGGTGAAGATGCCGGACCATATTCTACCAAACTTTATAATACCCTGAGAGCCATTCAGATGGGTGAAACAGAAGATACACACGGCTGGACGACGGTGCTGGAGGGAATTTAAAGAAGTACTTTGAGTACTTATAGTTTGGAGTACTTAGAGTGCGAAGTGAGCTAATTCCGCAGGTGCGGGATGAAGTTTACCTGAGTTAGAAGTTGTGAATGAGAGTAACCTCAATATTCAATATTTCCGAAAATTATAAAACGGCTCCTGGGGCCTTAGCCATGAATATTCTTATAAATAGGGGCGAGGTTATTTATAATGAGCCAATTTATTTCCCTGATTATTTCAAAGTAGTCTCAGCCGATGATGCTGAGTTAAACCCTCCTGACAAGGAAAAATTACTACATGTTTTCCCTAATCCGGCAGGAGATTACTGCATGATTGAATATGATCTGTCACTGTTCGATGGAGAAGCCAATATTACTATAACAGACTTGTACGAAAGGAAGCTGTTGTCGTTTAACCCGGAAAATACACATACCCAAAAGACAATTTCGTTAGCTGGTTTTTCCGCGGGAATCTATTTTGTAAACCTGACATTAAACGGGAAAAGGGAAGAATCAGTAAAATTATTCGTGGCTAAATGACGGGCGTATTAAAATATATTGCCGCAACGATACTCATTGTCGTGATAACACATACAAACCTTACGGCCCAAAGCCGCTGGGTAAATAATTATCTGGAAGGCGAAGATCCCTTTGCTGAAAGCCTGCTGAAACATTATGACGGAGGCTATCTGCTTACTGGAAGATTTGGCCCCAATTACCCATCATATAACTGGCTGATAAAGACTGATGTTAATGGTGAGATACTTTGGAAAAAAGTGTTTGGCATGGAAAGCTCCAGCCTTGTTTTATCATTCGATGTGGGCTTTAATTCTTATGGGGATATTTATTTGGTGGGATTAACAGGATATTATAATGATGAAGGCTATGACCCGTTGATCATGAGAATAAATTCCTGTGGCGAAAAACAATGGTGTCGGGTATTTGTTGAAGATGGAATTAACTTCTCCTATGCATTGGTGGTTACCCCTGATGCCGGGGTGGTGGTGTTATTAAGATATATGAACTCCACCTATGTAACTGACAGGATATGTCTGGCAAAATTCAATGTGTCTGGCGATATGTTGTGGAAAAAATGTTATAACAGTTCCGACACTTCTCTTCACAATGAAGATGCCTATAACCTCACCCTTGCTCCTGACGGCGGCTTCCTTATTTCAGGTTACTGTGGGTATGAAGATCCAAATCCTCCTCACTCCTGGTGGGACAAGCCCTATTATATAAAAACGGATTCGTTGGGCAACTTTGAGTGGGAAACAGTGGTGCATAAAGAAGTGTCCGACAAGGGTGGTGATGCCTGGAGCACAGTACTTAGTCCGGACAACAGATATTTCTATTCTTCCATCAGTCATTATTATTACCCGAATTTAGGCGATGCCCCGGCGCTACTTAAAATGGATATGTCGGGAAATGTAGTGGCGATTTACGACCTGGCCCAACCCGATGAGTATGGCAAAATGATAGAAGCCAAATTTATTACCGACAGCACGCTTATGGCCAGTGCCTTATGGGGCAATGTATTGGTTGGCGGGCCGAAAGCGGTCATCATAGATACGTTGGGCAACATCATCCGACAGACAGGCTTATTGCAAAATGAATGGCTGGCAGCAACAGAAGTCACTTTTGATAAAAAGTTGTTATTATTTACCAATATAAACGACAACAACGGAAACTTCGATGCCTACCTCTTCAAACTCAACCAACAACTCGAAAGCGATACCATATATACCCAATTGTTCAGCTACGACAGTTTATGCCCTTACCCAATAAGCTCAGACACGATTGTACAGGATAATTGCGAAATAATAGTGGGAAATGAAGAGATTCATCCGAAAGCAAATGCAAAAAGCTTCCTGAAAATATTCCCAAATCCTGCAAATAGTTATTGCATTGTTGAATATGATTTGTCCATGCTTAATGGAGAAGCCAATATTTCCATAACAGACTTGTACGGCAGAAAGCTGTTGTCGTTTAAACCGGAAAATACACATGCCCAAAAGACAATTTTACTTGCTAATTTCCCGGCAGGAATTTACTTTATAAATCTGTTGGTGAACGGCAACAGGAAAGAAACTGTGAAATTCATAGTTGCTAAATGAAGCTTCAACTTATCGTTATTTCTCTCCGGCATAATTTTAAACAACTATTAGATAGGTTAGCTTACATTATCAAGCTCCACTCCTCACTCCGCATTTCGAACTCCTAAATCAAACCCCTGTGCCAAAGGATTGATTCCATCTGCTGTTGCAGTGTGAATGCTTCTTTCGCAGCGGCAGTCGCGAAATCTTCTCCCGATGATTTGTATATAATTCCTCGTGATGAGTTGATAATCAGTCCGATATTGCGGTTTAATCCGTAATCACAAACAGCTTGCAGATCACCACCCTGAGCACCAACGCCGGGTACAAGGAAAAAATGATCCGGAACGCGTTGGCGGATGACCTTGAATTCGTCGGGATGTGTGGCGCCAACAACAAACATCAACTGTTCGTCGGTGCCCCATTGACAAGCTTTTTCGAGCACTTTCTCGAAAAGAAAATCCTCCTCTGTGCTAAGATACTGAAAATCGAGCGAGCCTTTATTGGAAGTGAGTGCCAGCAAAATCACCCATTTGTCTTTGAAACCTAAAAATGGACTTACCGAATCGTGTCCCATATACGGCGCCACGGTTACAGCATCGGCATTCAGTTTGTTGAAAAAGGCTTTTGCGTAGCGTTCGGATGTATTTCCGATGTCGCCGCGCTTGGCATCGGCGATGATGAACATTTCGGGATGTTGATCGCGGATGTATTGGATCGTCATCTCGAGGCTGATCCAACCCTGGGCACCATTCTCTTCGTAAAATGCGGTATTTGGTTTATAAGCAACGGTATAGGGTGCCGTGGCATCGATGATAGCTTTATTGAAGCTGAAGACCGGATCATTTTCCTGGAGCAGGTGTTTTGGAATCCGGGAAAGTTCTGTATCGAGACCCACGCAGAGAAATGACTTTTTCACCCGCATCAGGGCAGAGAGTTCGGTTTTGTTCATGGCTAGTTGTCGAGTTCGGTTTTCAGTCGCTCAGCGTTTTCTGCCATCTGCAGTTTTTCGATGATCTCATCGATGTCACCGTCGATAATGGCCTGTAAGTTATACATTGTCAGGTTGATACGATGATCCGTCACACGACCCTGAGGCCAGTTGTAGGTTCTGATCTTTGCCGAACGGTCGCCGGTCGAGACCATGGTTTTACGTTTGCTTGCGATTTCTTCGAGGTATTTTGAGTATTCGAGCTCAAATAAGCGGCTCCGCAATACCTTCATTGCTTTCGCCAGATTCTTGATCTGCGATTTCTCATCCTGACAGGAAACCACAATTCCGCTGGGGATATGGGTCAGACGGATGGCAGAATAGGTGGTGTTAACCGATTGGCCGCCCGGACCTGAAGAGCAGAATGTGTCTTTACGAATGTCCTTCTCATTCAGTTCGATATCGAATTCTTCCGCTTCCGGAAGAACAGCCACTGAGGCTGCTGAGGTATGAATACGACCCTGGGTTTCGGTTTTTGGAACGCGCTGAACGCGATGTACACCGGATTCAAATTTCAATATTCCGTAGGTTCCGGCACCTATTACGTTGAAAACGACTTCTTTATAACCTCCGGCGGTTCCATCGCTCATATTCACAAGTTCGGTCTTCCAGCCTTTGTTTTCGCAGTATTTCAGATACATTCGATACAGGTCACCGGCAAAAATACTGGCTTCATCACCACCTGTTCCGGCACGGATTTCGACAATCGCGTTTTTATCGTCCTGAGGATCTTTTGGAATCATCATGAGCCGGATCGATTCTTCAAGTGATTCTTTCTTCACCAGCAATTCGTCCAGTTCAACACGCGCCATTTCACGAAAATCATCGTCTTTCTCGTTCTTCAGGATTTCTCTTGCGTCTTCTATATGATTTACGACCGATTTGTATTCGTTGAATGCTTTTACTACGGGTTCGAGATCTTTGTAATCCTTGTTTAATTTCACAAAACGCTTCATATCAGCCATAATGGCAGGGTCGTTGAGCTGTTCGCCCATTTCTTCCCAGCGGCGCTGTATGACTTCGAGTTTGTCGGTAATTTCCATGTATCGGG
>CAZVKW010000117.1:0-3775 GCA_964627945.1 uncultured Lentimicrobiaceae bacterium | reverse complement strand
TTATTGCGGCTTTTTGTAGTTACTTTGGCTTTCAGTTCATGAAGAATCATATACAAACCAAAGTAGGTACGGTTGATGTATAATGAATGTTTTGATCCTCTAGCATTGTTTGACGAGCGCACCTCCTTGTTCTGGTAAATCGACTGGCTCAGTGCATACACACTGTTAAAATAGTCGTCGTTACCGAAATCAAATTCACCTTCAAAAAATGGTTTACCCATCAAACCAATGATGTCGCGAAACATAGGAGTGAAAAGCTTTTTGTCCGCTTCACTGTCGCGGTCGCTGATAAATTCGTTGAGGTAGAACAATTCATTGAGCAATTCGGGATTATCGAGCACGCCGGGTTCATGAAGACGGAAATAGTTGTGATAAAAATCGGAAGGAATCTCTTTTACGCAGCCAAAATCAATGATGCCCAGACTTCCGTCCTTTCTGAACAGGAAATTTCCCGGATGCGGATCGGCATGCACCATACGTAAGTTGTGAACCTGAAAATCATAGAAATCCCATAGCAACTGACCAATTCTGTTTCGGACTTCCTGATCCGGATTTGTCAGCAGAAATTCCTTCATATGCATGCCCTCAATCCAGTCCATGGTAATGATTCGTTTGCCGGAAAGTTCAGGATAATACACCGGAAAATGAATTCCGTCGAAACCTTCCTTCAGGCAGGCTATTGAGATGCTGACCGAACGTTCGAGTTCCAGCAGATAATCTGTTTCTTCGAGCAACCTTTCTTCAACTTCTGACATATAATTCTTGAAATCACTTTCGGCGATATTCATCAGTCTCATGGCAAATGGTTTGACCATCTTCAGATCGGAAGAAACACTGTCGGCCACCCCGGGATACTGCACCTTTACTGCGAGTTTTTTGTCGTTCAGACTTGCTTTGTGCACCTGACCGATGGAAGCAGCATTGGCAGCATTGTGGCTGAAAGAGTCAAAGAGTTCAGAGGGTGATTTACCAAAAGTGCTCTGGAATGTCTTAACAACCAAAGGATACGAAAGTGGGGGAGCACTATACTGCGACATGGCGAATTTATCGGAATAGGCACGGGGTAATATATTGCGGTCCATGCTCATCATCTGGGCTGCCTTCAGCGCACTTCCTTTCAGTTCACTCAGCGCCGAGTAGATATCATGCGCATTGTCGGTATGCAGCTTTTCGCGACCTGAGTCTCCGTTGATGGCCTCGCGGGCATAATGTTTCAGATAATTACCACCTACTTTCACGCCGGTTGCCAGAAATTTTGAGGCACGCTGAACCTTTCCTACCGGAATACTAACTTGTTCTTTCACAATATTATAGCTTATAAATCGAAAATGGTAATTATTTGTTCTGAAAGATGAATTTTGCCATATCCATCATTGAATCCACGGCACCAGGTCCGATCAGATCGAACGAAAGTTTCACGGCTTTTTCAATTGCAGCGTCTGTTTTTTCAAAAGCGGCACTGTCATCTTTCATCCAGAAGTTGAGTACGAAGAGGAATTGTACCCAAAGCGCTTCTGCATATTTATCACTCAGATAAGGGCGTTTAACCACTTCGGCAGTTTCGTAACCTTCAACAATGAGCTGATTTGTATATTCTATAAAGATGCTGTGACACTTGTCAAATACGTTCATACGTAGCAAATCAAAACCTTTTTCCCCGGCAAACAAAATGTAACTTCTGTTTTTCTTCACTACTTCAATGTACGTATAGTAAAATGAAAGTAGTTTCTCTCTTACCGGATAAGCCATGTATTCATCGGATGTTTGCAGAATATCGAGCGTGGACTGGATAAATCCGGCCCATATGCTTTTATCCAGGGAATCAAATGAAGCATAGTAGCTGTAAAATTCATTTTCGCTGATGCCCATCATGTGGCACAATTCGAATACCGAATTTGGCCTTTTGCCCTGTAAAAGCAAATGCTCTTTATACGCATCCATGATCGATTGCGCATTATTTTTAATCTCTTTCTCTGATTTTTTTGCTTTAGCGGCCATTTTGTATAATGTTTATTGTTAAACGTTAAACAAAAGAAAGCATCAAAGGTTCGGGTTACGGACAAAAATATAACAGGCAACAAAAATCAGCTGATGCAATTTGCATCATTTTATTACCTAAGAAATTAGAAATAAGGAATATGTGTTAATAGATAAAGGTTCCTGACGGGCTGCTGATAGTCAGCTTTTTGGTGGCGGCAGCGTCACAATGACCAATAATCTGTGCATCAACACCAAATGATTTGGAGATATCAATCATTTCCTGGGCAAATTCTGGCGCTAGATAGATTTCCATGCGATGGCCCATATTGAACACTTTATACATTTCGTGCCAGTCGGTGCCCGAAGCTTGTTGAATCATTCTGAAAAGCGGTGGAACCGGAAAGAGGTTATCTTTTGTAATATGCAGATTATCAACAAAATGAAGCACTTTTGTTTGGGCTCCGCCACTGCAATGAATCAGTCCGTGAATATTTTTCCGATGTTCTTTCAGGATAGCTTTGATGATGGGCGCATAGGTACGGGTAGGGGAGAGCACAAGTTTTCCGGCATTAACTCCGGGTACTTTGGTTGGCTGCGTTAGTTTGTGCGGACCTGAATATACCAGATTATCAGGAATGTACGGATCGAAACTTTCGGGATATCTCGTAGCCAGTTCGTGGCTGAACATATCATGTCTGGCCGAAGTGAGGCCATTGCTTCCCATCCCGCCATTGTACTGATCTTCGTATTTTGCCTGACCGGAAGAAGAAAATCCTACAATTACATCACCCGGCTGAATATGATTTTCAATGACATCTTCACGACGGAGACGTGCTGTTACTGTGCTGTCGACAATGATGGTGCGCACCAGATCGCCAACATCGGCTGTTTCGCCTCCGGTTGACCAGATACCGACACCCATATCGCGCATATTTGCGAGGAAAGCTTCTGTTCCATTGATAATGGCAGCAATCACTTCTCCCGGAATCAGGTTTTTGTTGCGTCCGATGGTGCTCGATAACAGAATGTTTTCGGTGGCTCCGACACACAGCAAATCATCTGTATTCATTACGATTGCATCCTGCGCTATGCCCTGCCACACCGAGATATCGCCGGTTTCTTTCCAATACAAATAAGCAAGGGCTGATTTTGTTCCGGCACCGTCGGCATGCATGATATTGCACCAATCAGGATCGGAACCAAGAATATCAGGAATTATTTTACAGAAAGCATTGGGATACAGCCCTTTGTCAATATTCGCAATTGCCTGATGAACGTCCTCTTTGGAAGCTGAAACCCCGCGAAGATTATACCGCTGATCTGCCATTACCTATTTGAAATAGAGGGTTTTACTCTTAGGATCAATCTTGAATTCACCGTATTGATTCAGAAGTTCCTGTCCGAAAACGAAATCACTCTTCAAGGCATGTGAAACTGTTAATTTGACATCCTTCAGGGTTTTATCTGCAATTCTGATCTGACTGATTTTGAACACAGCCTTGTCAGCGATTGAACCTGTCGAAATGATTTTATCTACTTCACCTTCAAAACTTTCCTTGTTGATGGTTCCTTCTTTCAGCAGTTCGAGGGCTTTTTTGAGAGAGATCATCGCGACAGAAGTTTTGTCGTATACAAATTTTTCTTCATGGTCAGCCACATAACAGGGGATCAGGAAGGTTCCGTCGGGTGCCACAACAAATGCAATCTTATCATCATCAGGATTGATTGCAATTGTAACTTCCTGATTGATTGGTTGATTGGCAGCTTTCGGGATAAAATCCTTGCTCAGAATCCT
>CAZVKW010000116.1:0-9329 GCA_964627945.1 uncultured Lentimicrobiaceae bacterium | reverse complement strand
ATTACATCAAATTCATGGTTTTGCAGAATATTCAAAGCTTCTATTCCGCTGGCGGCATCCTCAACGGTATATTTTTCATATTCTAGTATTTCACGCAGAGTGCGTCTGATGCTGTTTTCGTCGTCGATGATCAGAATTTTAGCCATATTGATTTTTTTGTAAAATTATAGATTTCCGGTTGAAAACGGTTTATAAAGCGGAACATGAAATTGGTGCTGTCTGATTTCAGGGCATTTGACCTATGAAAGAAGTAATTTCGAGTACAACTATTTGATAAACTGGCATAAATGGCTTATTTCCATTTAGGAAGGTTTATGTCTGATCTTTACATATTGACTCGGAGATATTCCCTTTATCTTTTTAAATTGCTCATTAAAGTTTGAAATATTACTGAATCCACTGTCAAAACAGATTCCAGAAATATTCATTTTATTCTCAATCAATAGTTTACAGGCATGGCCAATTCTTATTTCATTTAAAACTGTATGAAATGATTTACTTGTGTGTTTTTTAAAATACCTGCAGAACGAAGTTGGTGTCATCCCAATAATGGCTGAAACCTTTTCAAGATTTATGTTTTCCTGAAAATTGTCGATCATAAAACGATGTGCTTTATCAAATCGGTCGAAATCGGCTGATTTTCTTATTTTGGAATATCCAGTGCTGGCAAGCAACTTCTTTTCGGTCGTTTTTGACATGAAATCCAGTAATTTTATCAATCCGACCAATTTTTCAAGCCCGGTTGTTTTAATAAGATTTTTCATCTGGATTTCAATACTTTCTTTGGCTGATCCTAAAAATTTTATTCCATACTGTGATTCGGAAAGAAGTTGGTTAATCCCATTCATTTCGGGCAAAATAGCCAAAGGACCTTTAAATATTGTATCGTGAAAATGCAGTACCAAAACGTGGGTTGTAAGTCCGGGAATATTTTCCTTATAAATAGGATCACTCCTCCAAACATGCGGTAAGTTGGGACCGATCAGGCCAATATCACCTTCACCAAATGATTCAGAATGGTCGCCGACAAAACGGGAGCCAGTGCCTTTTTCGATATACATAATTTCTGTTTCCGGATGAAAATGCCATGGAACCAATAAACATGGAACATCAACATCGAGACAATTAATACAATATTCGGCGTCTTTCGACAACTTCTCAAAAAACTCTTCCATAATTATATCATATATTATTGAAAAAAAAGTAAAGATAGGATAGAAAACCATTACTATCTGAAAATCTAACTGTAGAAATGGCTTTTTATTTAAAATATTTTTGCTCTCATAATTTTTGTTAAAAGAGCATTGGCAGTCTTGTAATCAGAATCTTTAGCCGCTTTAATTGCGTATTCTAACTCGCTCCAGTTCTCCAAATCGTTGATAAGGGATATCAATTTTGATAGTGCTTTTTTACTTGTGACAATAGTAATTATATGAATTGAAGCAAAGGAAACATATGATAATATTTTTCAGAATCAAATCACACCTTAATTACAAACCTTTCTTAACCAAACTTAATTTATGAAGAAAAATCTCTACAATTACCTGCATTACGGTAAACAAGGCAGAATGCTGTTGTTGACCGGAATTTTGTGGTTGAGTTCATTCTCACTCATTTTTGCACAGCAAACAAAAAGCGTTTCTGGCATTATATATGGTGAAGATGATACCTCTTTGCCCGGAGCAACCATTGTGGCCAAAGGCACAGCCATTGCTATAACTTCGGATCTTAGTGGAAAATTCAGTTTTCAGGTCCCGGTTGATGCTACAACACTTGTTGTTTCATTTATTGGAATGGTAACCCAGGAGGTGGCCATAATCGACGGACCCATTTCCGTTAATCTTTTTTCGACTGCAACTGATTTAAATGAAATAATTGTTGTTGGATACGGTGTTCAGGAGAAAAGCATGGTGACCGGTTCAATTTCTTCTGTGAAAGCAGATGATATTAAAACCACATCTTCTTCACGTGCTGATCAGGCCATTCAGGGTAAAATAGCCGGTGTAATGGTTTTACCAACTTCAGGCTCACCAGGTGCAGGCACTAAAATCAGAATCAGGGGAACCAACTCCAATTCAAATTCAAACCCATTATTTATAGTCGACGGGATGAAAACCGGTGATATTAATAATATTGATCCGGGTGATATTGAATCAGTTGAAGTATTAAAAGATGCTGCTTCATCAGCTATCTATGGAACCGAAGGTGCCAATGGAGTTATTTTGGTTACTACAAAATCAGGGAAATCAGGAAAAAGCCAGGTTAATTATGATTTTCAGTTTGGTATTCAAAACGTCAGAACTGATATGAAAATGATGGATGCTAAACAATATGAGCAATTTATGTCAGAGGCCGGACAACCGACTCAGAACCGATTTGATGCAAATACTGATTGGTTGGACGAAGTATTTCAATCTGCTCCCATGCAAAAACATCATTTATCATTTACTGGTGGCAACGACAAAACCGTTTATATGGTATCAGGTTCTTATCTTTCACAGGATGGTGTTATTGGTGGGGATAAAGCAAATTACTCACGATACACAACCAGACTTAATTTGAAGAGCGACGTTAAAAAATGGCTTGAAGTTGGAGGTAATATTAGCTACAGTCATTCAAACCAGGAAAATGTAGGGCAGGATGATGAATACAGAAGTTTGGTAAACAGCGCTTTATTGATTGATCCAATGACCCCGGTAACCTATAACGGCACTCCGGACCATGTTCAGACGTTATTAGATGAAGGAAAAGTAATTGTTAAAGATGGAAATGGTAATTATTTTGGATTGACTGAAAATGTATCAGGCGAAATGTCAAATCCACTTGCAACATTAAGCACATATCATAATACAACCGAACAGGATAAAATGATGGGAACAGCTTATGCGACTATCAAACCAATAAAAGGATTATCTCTTACCTCAAGAATTGGTCTGGATTTGACATATCAAAATCAGCATCAATGGAGTCCTCTCTATTATTTCTCAACTGAGAGTCAAAATGGAACCACTAATGTTACCGATAACCTGAACAAATACAACACATGGTTATGGGAGAATTTTGCTACTTACACCAAAGTAATTGGCGAACATTCGTTTACTGCATTGGCAGGATATTCGGCCCAGGAATACAAAGGTCCGGTTTACACACTTTATTCCGCACCTATGGTCTCTGAGGGCGATCCTTATGCATATCAGGGAGCAACTACCTCTGACCTTTACGACAGAACCGGCGGAACCCCTTCGCACAATACTATGGCTTCCATGTTTGGACGCGTTTCATATAGCTACCAAGGAAAATATTTATTAGAAGCATCGGTTCGCCGCGACGGAGCAAGCGTTTTCCCAACTGATTCAAAATATGCAACATTCCCGGCCGTTTCTGCTGGTTGGATTCTTAGCAAAGAGGATTTCTTCCAGTTCGATTTGATTTCGTACTTTAAAGTAAGAGCAAGCTGGGGCGCAAACGGAAGCAGATCAAATCTTCCGGGTAACGAGGACAAAGAGTTATGGACCCTTGCAGGAATTAAATATCCGGACGCAACAGGCACATACCAAACAGGAGCACAAATTTCTAAATTAGTCAATAAGGAATTGTTGTGGGAAAGAACCGAGATGACTGATATTGGATTTGATGTCAGATTGCTGAATGACAAATTCACTTTCACAGCAGATTATTACACAAAAAACACCAAAAACCTGATTGCCTTGGGTACATTCCCAATGTCAACCGGTGGTGGACAGCCTTATGTTAATGCCGGAACTGTAAATAATAAAGGTTTTGAATTTGAACTTGGTTACAGAAACGTTGATAATGATTTCAAATACGGTGCAAACCTGAATCTGGCCACCTTGAAAAATATGGTAACTGCTCTTGACGTGGATGCACCTGTTCGTGGCGCGAATGTAAGAGGATACGATTTAACATGGTTTGAAGAAGGCCAGCCTATCTGGTATTTTAAAGGTTACAAAACAGATGGAATCTTTAATAATGCAGCCGAAGCTGAAGCATACAATGATATCTATGGAACAAATTTTCAGGCAGGTGATCCAATAATAGTCGATGTCAATTCTGACACGCTGATTACCCCTTCGGACCAGACAAAAATTGGTAGCCCTCACCCAGAATTACTTTTTGGTGGTAGTGTCTTTATCGAATACAAAAATTTAGATTTTAGCATGGCTTTCCAGGGTGTAACTGGTAATGATATCTTCATGGCCTGGTATCGCACTGATAGAAGCGCATCCAACAAACCTGCCTATTTCTTTGAAGACAGATGGACACCTGAAAACCAGGATGCAACATTTGTAAGACCGAATAACAGTAGTGACTATGTGTATCGCAGCGACCTGATGGTTTCAAACGGATCGTATCTGAGAATCAAACAAATCCAGTTGGGTTATACATTGGCTAACTCAATCACATCGAGAATTGGTGTTAATTCGCTCAGAGCCTATATCTCACTTGATGACTATTTTACCATTACCGGTTACAAAGGATTGGATCCTGAAGCTGGAAGTAATAATGATCAAAGACAAGGCGTAGACAAAGGTCTGTATCCAATTTCTGCCAAGGTATTATTTGGTATTTCAGCTAATTTCTAATTTAATAACAAGATTGACTATGAAAAAATTAATATATTTTCTGAACATTCTGCTAGTAATTGCTTTGGCAGCCTGCAGTAAAGATTTTTTAGAAGTTGAACCGGTAGGGCAGCTTACCAGTGAGAACTTCCTGAAAAATGACAATGATGTAAAATTAGCCACGATGGGGATTTACAATAAAATCCAACAGAATTATTCTGCAGGTGCCTGGGCAAGTGTCTATTTTATCAAAAATCTTCCTTCTGATGATGTAAAATGTGCAGGACCAAATTCGGGTGATACACCAGAATATCAATATCTTGATGATTTTAATATTACGTCAGACAACTCAAGGTTCGCCACAATCTGGACCAATTTCTACAGCACGATCAATTCATGTAATACAATAATCGAAAATGTTGGAAGTAACCCTGAAGCAACAAATGGCATGAAGACCATGGTTGGTGAAGCTCAGGCCCTAAGAGCCTTTACCTACCTCGACCTTGTAATCATGTTTGGCGGTGTTCCATTGATGACCGTTAATCCAACTCAGGCTTCTGAATTCAGCAAACCACGTGCAACTCCTGAAGAGATTTATGCACTTATTGAAGCTGATTTATTGGCTGCAATTGAGGTATTACCTGTTAAAAGCGCATACGCTCCAATCGACAGATTCCGTTTTTCGCAAGGAACTGCCCAGGCTTTATTGGGAAAAGCTTACCTATATCAAAAGAAATATTCAGATGCCGCAAGCGTATTGGGATCATTAATTGGTAGCAATGAATATAGTCTGGAACCTACTTATGCTGATATCTGGTCAAAAAACCATGAATTTGGTGTTGAATCAATTTTTGAAATTTCTTATACATCACAGGAAAATTATGGCTGGGGCAATTTCCCCTGGGGTGGTGGAAACGAAAGTAATATCGAAATGCAACTCGAAGGACCACGCGCTGATGCTGATGGCTCATTTGACTTTTCAGGTTTGGATACTACCCAATTGAATATTATTGGCGGTTGGGGATTTAATCTGCCATCAAAAGAAATCGGTGATCTATTGTATTCTAACCCAGCCGATCTTCGTATCAAAGGGTCCGTAGTTTCCGAAGCCGATTATTTTACTGCTGGCGGAGCATACCAAACTGGTGAATATCCTTATGATTATGAAGGATATATCAGACTAAAATATGCCAACAGAGCTTCTGAAACAACAGATCCTGCAACTGGTCAGCCTGAGTTAAATTTCGGTTCCAATTACAGAATAATCCGTTATGCTGATGTATTGCTGATGGCTGCAGAGGCGTATAATTTAAGTAATAACGACGGTGACGCACAGTCAGAACTCAAGAAAATTACCGACAGAGCCGGCATTGCCGAACATAGCGAATCAGGAGCAGCACTTTTCAATCAGATCGTTATTGAAAGAGCAAAGGAACTTTGTTTTGAAGGTAGTCGCTATTGGGATTTAGTTCGTTGGGGAATGGCCAACTCACAAATGAGTGATATTGGTTTTGTTAGTGGTAAACATGAATTATTTCCAATTCCATTGAACGAGATTCTTTCCAATACAATGATGGACGAAGAAGATCAGAATCCTGGATACTAAATAACAATTCATGTTTAAGTGAAATAAGAAACAATAATAACATCAGAGTGAACGCCTGATGTAATAAAAAGTTTAACTGATAATCTAATTTATTCTTGATAATGTTAGTAAACCTGTTTGAATTATTTCCTTAAACGCTCATTGTTAAGTATCAGGTGAATAAAAATACACTTGGTTGGTGAAGTAAGGGCCTGGTTAGTGGGCAGTGAAAATTGTCCATTTTAACCAGGCTACTTCTCTTAAAACCAATAAGTTGTATAATCGCCTTTCAAACCAATCTGATTAATAAAATAACCAATCTGCAGATTAATCCATGACAATGCAATCTTAATCAATTTTAATTGAATACTTACTTCATGATTTTAATATAATATCTGATCATTTATCTTAGAATTTCTGATCTTATTAACCATCATCCCAAATTAAATTCATTGAGTACATACTTCAATAATGCACATGTTTT
The DNA here is from genome assembly GCA_964627945.1 of uncultured Lentimicrobiaceae bacterium. Taxonomy (GTDB): domain Bacteria; phylum Bacteroidota; class Bacteroidia; order Bacteroidales; family F082; genus CAJBPB01. The sequence continues at coordinate 2,677 of CAZVKW010000116.1, read as the reverse complement.
AACAGTATAAATGTGATATTGGTTGATTCAATGTTACTAAGAAATATTACAAAAGCAGGCAATTATTCCGATGAGAAATGAGTAACATGATAGATTTGTGAGCATTTAAAATGCTATTTGTATTAACTTTCTGTTTTCAAACTATCTATTTCGCATAAACTTAAGGATTTAAAATAGTTTCATAAAATAAGGATCGAAATAATTACAAGCATTAAAACCAGAAATCGTGGAAAAACTGTCTTTTAAAGAAAAAATCGGGTATGCCCTTGGCGATGGAGCTGCAAACATCGCTTGGAGGGGTGTAGCTACATTCCTTTTTATTTTTTATACGGATGTTTTTGGATTAAATCCGGCAGTCGTAGGTGTAATTATGCTGATTGCCCGCTTTGGTGATGGCATCATCGATATTTTAATGGGTATAATCTGCGACAGGACAAATTCGAAATACGGCAAATTTCGCCCCTGGATATTATGGACAGCCATTCCACTTGGGATTACATTATCGCTTCTGTTTACAACTCCAAACTTTGATCCGTCAGGAAAAGTAGTATATGCTTATGCAACTTATCTGTTGTTTTTTCTGATTTACACAGCAAATAATATTCCCTATGGTGCATTAATGGCTGTAATGACTGGTGATAATAAAGAGCGTACTAGTTTGGGATCGTATCGCATGGTTGGCGCTTTTACCGGCGGAATGGTAGTTCAGGGCGTATTGTTGTTTCTGGTTGCACATTTTGGAAACATCAACCCGACCATAGTTGTTGATAAACTGGAATCAAACAAATATGAAATTACAGTCTCAGCGAATGAAGATATTAAAAATGTAAACATAAAAACCAAAGACGGTATTGCATTGTTTATTTGGGCTGATGCAACAATTAGTTCAACAGACAATATCCCAACCCAAGGAAAAAGCTTTTCAATGGAGGCAAATAAGGAATATACTTTTTTTGTTACCGGAGAAGATAATCTTGAAACCAGTAGTATTTCTATCATTGATCAGAAAAGAGGCTATAGCTCTGCCATTTACATTTTATCCTTTTTCTTGTCCTTGTTCCTGATGCTAACCTTTGCCACTACGAAAGAACGAATTCAGCCACCCAAGGATCAGGAAACGAATTTGGGAAAAGATTTGAAAGATCTGGTCAGAAACAGACCATGGGTGGTACTACTCTTTATCGGCGTTCTTTTCAATGTTTACAATTCGATTAAGCAAGGCATCGTAGTGATTTATTTTACGCATTATATTCACAACCAATTACTTGCGGCTTCATTTATGGTTGGATTAATGTTGGCCTCCATTGCTGGTGCCATGATAACAACTCCATTAGGTAATAGATTTGGAAAACGTAACTTATTTATTTATGCACTCATTTTCTCAGGTGTAGTAAATGCATTAATTGTATTCTGCGGCCCGGCAGATATTATAGGTGTTTTTGCCATTGGGATTATTTCAGAGTTTGGAGCAGCCATTTTTCCAACTCTGTTTTTTGCTATGCTCGGTGATGCTGCTGATTATTCCGAATTTAAAAACGGACGCAGAGCAACCGGCCTTGTTTATTCAGCCGGATCGTTTGCAACCAAGTTTGGCGGTGGCATTGCAGGTGCTATTATCGGATTGGTTCTGAGTGCATTTCATTACAATGGTCAGGATGAAGTGGCTATCAAAGAAGCGGTACCCGGTATCATCATGTTGATGAGCTGGATTCCAACAATTATCGCATTAATTACGGCTGGTGTTATGGCCCTTTATCCATTAAATCAGAAGAAGATGGATTCGATCACAATTGAATTAAATAGCAGAAGATCAGCTGAATAATCACAAGAAATAAAAACAACTATTTCAATTTTAAGCAGAAAAAAATTAAGAAGATGAAATTTGGACATTTTGACGATCAGAACCGGGAGTATGTGATTACCAATCCACAAACACCCTGGCCCTGGATAAACTACCTTGGCAATGATGATTTCTTTTCATTGATATCGAATACCGCAGGGGGTTATACTTTTTACAAGGATGCAAAATTCCGTAGGCTCACCCGATACCGTTACAACAATGTACCGATGGATAGCGGTGGGCGCTATTTTTACATAAAAGATGAAGAAACAATCTGGTCACCCGGATGGAAACCCTGCAAAACACAGCTCGATAGGTACGAGTGCCGGCATGGAATGAATTACACTTCCATTCTGGGTGAAAAAAATGGAGTTTCCGCGAAAACATTGTACTTTGTACCATTGAAAACATGGGCTGAGATTCAGAAGCTCACGCTGACCAACCACACTGATAAAGTAAAAAAACTAAAAATATTTTCATTTATCGAATGGGCTTTGTATAATGCAGCGGCTGATATGGAAAACTTTCAACGTAACTTTTCAACCGGAGAAGTGGAAATCGAAGGATCAGTCATTTACCATAAAACAGAATACAAAGAGCGCAGGAATCATTATGCTTACTACGCTGTAAATACGCCAATTAGAGGATTCGATACTGATCGTGAAACGTTCTTTGGTCTGTATAATGGTTTCGATGAACCTCAGCTTGTTGCCGAAGGAAATCCAAAAAATACGATAGCCCACGGCTGGTCGCCCATCGCTTCGCATTGCATTGAAGTTGAACTTCAACCAGGAGAATCGAAAGATTTTGTCTTTGTGTTAGGTTATGTTGAAAACG
>CAZVKW010000115.1:0-9348 GCA_964627945.1 uncultured Lentimicrobiaceae bacterium | reverse complement strand
ATTCCCGAAAGCATGATCATCGGGATTTCTTTGAAAAAACCGCTATTCCTAACATTTTTAATAAACTCGTATCCGTCGAGATTCGGCATTTGAATATCTGCTACGATCAGATCAGGCATATTTCCTTCTTCCATCCATTTTAATGCTTCCATGCCGTCATTCCTTGTAACAACATCATAGATTTTACTAAGGTAGTTTTCTAGTAATAGTCTGATGCTCAATTCGTCATCAATAACTAATATTTTCTTTTTCATGCAAGTTGTATAGAGGTTATGTTAATTTCAAGTATTCAATTTCGGCAGTTTTATTCTATGTAAAGCAAAAATAGTTAATTATAGTCTAAATTCTACAAATGTGCAGTAAGTTATTTACAGTATCATTGTTAATAACTTATGAAAAAAAGCATATTTAAGGTTTTGAATAGCAATTGTTTAAGAAATATCAACCTTCAGCCTTTCTCTTGTTTAAAACCTTTTCAAGAGCAAATATTTCATCCCTGTATCTTGCAGCTTCCACGAAATCAAGCTCTTTAACCGCATCTTCCATGCTTTTACGGGCTTTCTGAATGGCTTTTTGCAAGGCTTCCTTCGTCATATATTGAACAACCGGATCGGCAGCCAGAATATTCTCATCATCATTTCTGTAATTTCTGTTTTCCCTGCTGCTGTGATTGGCTACTGAAGTCTGACCCATGATCGAATCTGTTGACTTGATGATTGTACGAGGAGTGATGCCATGTTCCTCATTGTATGCCATTTGTTTGATACGCCTCCTCAGGGTTTCATCAATTGTTTTCTGCATTGAGAAAGTAATCTTGTCGGCATACATGATTACCTTACTTTCTGAATTTCTGGCAGCTCTACCGGCGGTTTGTGTTAAAGATTTTTCAGACCGCAGGAAACCTTCCTTATCTGCGTCCAGAATCGCAACAAGACTCACCTCCGGCAGATCAAGTCCTTCGCGTAACAAATTGACTCCCACCAAAACATCAAACTCACCCAATCTCAAACCACGCATGATTTCAACACGATCGAGCGTATCCACATCTGAGTGAATATATCTGCTCCGGATATCTAATTTGTGAAGATATTTATCTAACTCCTCAGCCATGCGCTTAGTTAAGGTTGTCACCAAAACCCTGAAACCACGTTTGATTGTTGATGTAATTTCATCAAGCAAATCATCAATCTGGTTTTTACTTGGTCTGACCTCTATGATCGGATCGAGCAAACCCGTCGGACGAATTACCTGTTCCACATAAATACCGTCTGATTTCTGAAGTTCATAGTCAGCCGGAGTGGCGCTCACATATAATACATCGCCCGTAAGAGCCTCAAATTCATCAAATTTCAGAGGACGGTTATCAAGTGCCGAAGGCAATCTGAATCCATATTCAACAAGTGTTTGCTTACGTGATCTGTCGCCACCATACATTGCCCTGAGTTGCGGAATCGTCACATGACTTTCGTCTATCACGGTGATGTAATCATCCGGAAAGAAATCAAGCAGACAGAAAGGCCGTGAACCCGGATTCCTGCCATCAAAATATCTTGAATAGTTTTCTATTCCGCTGCAATAGCCCAATTCACGAAGCATTTCAATATCATAAGTTACCCTGTCCTCAAGGCGTTTGGCTTCTTCGTATTTTCCAATTTCTTTATAATAAGCCACATGTTTAAACAAATCATCCTGAATATCAACGACAGATGATTTAAGTTTATCCTGGGATGTAACAAATATATTGGCAGGAAATATCGTGAGTTGTGGTACTTTTTCAATCCGTCGACCATTGATTGGATCAATGCTTTCGAGAACTTCAATTTCATCACCAAAAAACTGTATTCTGAAAGCATAATCTGTATAAGCCGGATAGACATCCAGCGTATCGCCTTTCACCCTGAATTTTCCTCTGGTAAGATCCAGTTCAGTGCGGCTGTACAATGAATTAACCAATGTCTGGAGCAGTAACTGACGGCTGATTTTCTGTCCCTGATTCAAATGGATCACATTGCTGTTAAAATCATCAGGATTACCAATACCATAAATACATGAAACGGACGAAACGACAATAATATCCCGCCTACCGGAAAGCAGGGAAGAAGTGGTACTTAATCGAAGCTTTTCAATTTCATCATTGATCGAAAGGTCCTTCTCAATATAGGTATTGGTTGTTGGAATAAATGCTTCGGGCTGATAATAATCATAATAAGAAACAAAATACTCTACCGCATTTTCGGGAAAGAACTGCTTGAACTCTCCATATAACTGTGCTGCAAGTGTTTTGTTATGACTCAGAACAAGGGCAGGACGTTGCACTTTTTCAAGCACATTCGCTACTGTAAAGGTTTTACCAGAGCCGGTTATTCCCAATAAAGTTTGTGCATGATCACCACGCTGAAGTCCTTCAACCAATTGTTTGATGGCCTCTGGCTGATCACCTGTTGGTTTGAAATCTGATACGAGTTTAAACTGCATGGCCGGAATTTGTTGTAAAAATATACAAAATTCCACATAGCTATCCCTGCTGAAGGATTATCTGTTTTTGTTGCTCATTCTGAATAAAAATTCCTTTTCCTCTTCTGTCAGACTGGCATATCCTGACTTTGAAATCTTATCGAGGATAACATCCACTCTTGCTCCGTATTCATTGCGTTTTTGATTGTATTCTTCGTCCGAAAGTGGTCTTTTTGGTTGTTGTGAATCCGAATTCCGGTAAGCCACCTTCAGTTTCCTGCGCTTGAAGACATCAAAAATCCGATAGAAGTCAAATTTGTTCTTCAACATCATAATATACAAAAAACCCCAGAAAGCTCCACCGAGATGGGCAATATGTCCGCCCGGATTCGATCCCTGAATGCTAAAAAAATCTAATAGCAGAAAGATTAGGGCGAGATATTTCAAACGTATGGGTCCGATAAACATCAGATTGACTGTATATTGCGGAACATATACCGAGATAGCCACCAATATTGCCAGAACTGAAGCAGATGCTCCAAGAGCAATCGCGCGTGAATTGATAGCTTCAAAAACAGGAAACGTATTAAATGCGAGGATAAAGAACAAGGCTCCGGCAAGTCCACCAAAAATATAGGTCTGAAAAAGTTGCTTTTGTGACAAATACTGTAAAAAAATGGTTCCACCGGAATAGAGCACCATCATATTGAAAAGCAAATGCAGAAAATCTTCATGCAAAAACATATATGTTATTACAGTCCAGGGTTTTAAAGCCAATGCTGAGAAAGCAGATGGTACAGCAAGCCATTCAGCGATCATTGAAAGTTCCGATCCGGAAGCTCCGAGTCTGAAAAGCCAGAAAAAGAGATTGACAATATGCACAAATGCGAATACAATCACATTTGCCAGAATCAGTCGGGGGAGCGCCGATTTCTGGGCAAAGAAATGCCGCATAGAGTCAAAAAAGTTTGGGTACGCTGTTGAATTCATTATTGATACCGGTTAAAATTGCCTTTCTTTTTCCAAAATAAAATCAGAAAAAAGCCAAACAACATCCCGCCCAAATGCGCAAAATGTGCCACATTGTCACCCGAATTTCTCCATCCTTCGTACAGTTCAAATGCTCCATAAAGAATCACAAAATATTTTGCTTTGATCGGAATGGCAAAATAGATATAAATCAATGAGTTAGGGAACATCATTCCAAACGCAAGTAAAATACCGAAAACTGCTCCCGAAGCACCAACAACAACAGATTGATTGAGAAGAAACTCGCGGTAATGTGTCACAAAATTGATGGTCGACTGCATCGCGCCACCATCATCTGGATTGAGCGAAACCTGCCGCAAATCTATTTTAAACTGTTGAAAATCAATCCAAATCTGACCTGAGTATTCATTTAGCTGAAAAGTATGCTGGGAGGTAAATTGCGCCAGGGTTTCAAGATTATGACTTTGTAAAAAGCTATCAATAAGGGAAATCGAAGGGGATAACTGAAAATAAATCCAGATGGTATAAACGATTCCGGCGCCAACACCAGTTACGAGATAATAAATCAGAAAACGTTTTGCACCCCAAACATTTTCAAGCACATTACCAAACATCCACAAAGCGAACATATTGAATAAAATATGTGTGAATCCGCCATGCATAAACATATACGTAATGAACTGAAATGGTTTGAAGTCGTTGGCCTCAAAATAATGCAGACCAAGAATGCTTGTCAGATCAATATGAAAAGTACTGTCAAAAGTAATTGTCGCCAGAAACAGTAAAGCATTGATAATTAACAGGTTCTTTACTACCGTTGGTAAAACCTGAAATCCGGTTGGTTGAAATTGCGTCATCCTATTTGCTAATTATTTGATAAAGAGGAAACTTATTGTTTTTGCTATTTGTTCAATTTCGCCAACAGTTCCCCGATGGCAATAATACTAAAAATCTTACGTCCGTCAGGCGCTACTTCAGGTGTATGACAGGCAAACAACTGATCAATTAACTGACTCATCTCTGCATCGCTGAGTTTCTGGCCCGGACGAATTGCCCGGTTCACTGCCATGACCCTTGCGAGATTCACTTTTTTATCCAATTGCAAATCTGATAAATTCCTTTTGTAATTCTCGAGCATCGACTCAATCAGCATCACCGGATTGCCAGTCAGGCCATCAGGCACGCCATTAATAACGAATGTTCTGGAAGAAACAGATTCAAAATGAAAACCCAATATTTCGAATTCGGTTTTTAACTCATTGAGCAGATCCGCATCACTGGCATTCAATTGAATCTGATGAGGAAAAAGTTCCTGTTGTGAAGCCGCCTGATTTCGTTCAAGTTGTTTCAGACAGTTCTCGTATAAAACCCTGTAATGAGCCAAATGCTGATCAATCAGCATGATACCTGATTTCACAGGGGTGAGAATATAGGATTGCTGCAACTGTATTCGCTTCGGAACAGCCATTTGCTCATCATTGGTCTGAATCTTATCTTCTTCATCGCTATGCGACATTGGTAATGAAATCTGACTGGTGGCTGTATCATCGTACAACACCCGCCAGTTGCCCTGTTCAGCTTTTGGTGCGGATTGTGGAACTGAAAAATCACGTCTGCTTTCCGGATTGCTGAATGGATTGTAAGAAGGATTAAAGCCAACGCTGGGCGGTGTCACGGGGCGATCAGCGCGGCTTATTTCTCCAAAATCAATTCCTTCTGATCCTTCTGTATCAAAATCAATCCGGGGTGAAAGGTTGTATTGTCCGATCGTCTTTTTTACCGCAGCATGTATCACAGCATAGATCAGCTTTGTATTTTGAAAATTAACTTCGGTCTTTGTCGGGTGAATATTGACGTCAATCTCTGAGGGATCAACCGTAATATTCAGAAAATAAGATGGAAAACTATCCCGTGGAAGCAATTCCATAAATGCGTTTTCGATGGCATGATGCAGGTATGGATGTTTAATAAATCGTTGATTTACAAAGAAATACTGTTCTCCACGTGTTTTTCTGGAAAACTCGGCTTTCACGATATAACCTTCCACCGAAACGGCATCAGAAAGCTGATTGACGGCCAGTAAACGCTCGTTGTAAATATTCCCGAACAAACCAACAATTCGCTGTTTCAAGTTGCCAGCATACAGATGCATTACTTCCCGGTCGTTGTGTATGAGTTTGAAAACAATCTGTGGATTGATCAGGCTTACACGATAAAACTCATCGAGAATGTGCCGGTATTCTGACTGATCCGATTTCAGGAAATTCCGTCTGGCAGGAACATTGTAAAAGATGTTCTTAACAGCGAAACTGGTGCCTTTTGATACTGTAACCGGCTGTTGAGAAACAAAATTGCTTCCTTCGATCAGGATACGCGTACCACTTTCATCTTCCGCGCGCCTTGTCTTGAGCTCGACCTGCGCAATAGCAGCGATACTGGCAAGCGCTTCGCCACGGAAACCCATTGTTTTGATGGCAAATAAATCGTCAGCTTTCCTTATTTTTGAGGTTGCATGGCGTTCAAAGCTCATTCGTGCATCGGTTACCGACATTCCACTGCCATTGTCAATCACCTGAATCAAAGTTTTACCAGAATCCTTCAAAACGATTTCTATCTGACCCGCGCCGGCATCCACTGCGTTCTCAAGCAGTTCTTTTACAGCACTCGCCGGCCGTTGGATAACTTCTCCGGCAGCGATCTGATTGGCAACAGAATCAGGTAAAAGTTTGATGATATCTATCATAAAAACAGGAGCTCTATATCTTGATTTGCTACTTAGGCAAAATATGCTTCATTAAATGACTTAAGCTGAACTGATTCCTTGGTAACATACATCAGGAAAAACACAAGAATCATGTTATCAATCATTTAATGAATATTTTCATACGGAATCAAGTACAAATGTACCGATATTTTTTTGGAATTCGCCTTCGGGTCCATGGGCAATGTGTATATTTGACCTTGAAATGCAGGAAATTCAGCAAGGAAATGGTTCATAAAACAAAGCAAAAGCTCGATGGTTTAATTGTCGTTGGCGACCGTGTACTGATCAGGCCGAAAACCAATCCTGAGAAAACCGGCAGCGGATTATTTCTTCCGCCGGGTTATAAGGAAAAGGAAGAGATTCAGAGCGGTTATGTGGTCAAATGTGGACCCGGATTTCCAATTCCTGTTCCAGTTGATGAAGATGCGGAACCCTGGAAACAGTCGGGTGAGCAATCGCGTTATCTTCCATTGCAGGCCAAAGTAGGCGATCTGGCCATCTTTCTGCAGAAGAGTGCCATAGAGATCATGTATCACCAGGAAAAATACTACATCGTTCCGCAACATGCTATTCTGTTGCTCGAAAGGGATGATGAAATTTCACAGTTCTAAATATGCTGAATCACCGCACTTTATACATTTTCATCGGGACCTTTCTATTGTCCTTTTGGCTTTTTGGCTGCGGTACCAAAAATCCGAATTCATCTTCAACCTTATTAAATCCTGAAGTAAAAACAGCTTATGCAAAAGGATTCAGGATTATAAATGAAAACAATCTCAGAATAATTGAAATCCAAAGTCCCTGGGATTCAACACAATTGCTTGGAAAATTTATTGTCTGGCCCGATTCTGTTATGTTGCCTGATAGTCTGAAAGACAGGCAGATCATCAAAACACCTGTTAATAAAATCATTGCGCTTTCTTCCACACAATGGGCAATGGCACTCCGGCTCGGTAAACCTGAGAGCATCAAAGGAGTCTCGGAAGCTTCTTTCATTCAAAACAAAATTATTCGCAAAGGACTGGAAGATAATAAGATACTGGAAGTTTCAGCAGGTGGCGCATACAAACCCGAACTCATTATAGGTTTGCAGGCCGATATTATTCTCTATTCTCCCGATCCTGCAGGTGTTCCGGATGTGCTTGGCAGGGCTGGAGTGAATATGTTTCCATGGCCAGATTACTTTGAAATTCAACCACTTGGTCGAACTGAATGGATTAAGGTGATGGGTATCCTCTTGCAGGAAGAAGAAAAAGCCAACAATATTTTCGACAGCATCGAAAGCGAGTATTTACGTTTGAAGAATCTGGCTTCAGGGATCAAAGAAAGGCCGACTATTTTCGCTGATAAGGAATTCAGCGGACAATGGTATGTTCCTGGGGGAAAAAGTTATATCGCCTGTCTATTTAAAGACGCCGGAGCCGATTATATATGGTCAGAAAACACATCAACTGCCAGTTTTCCTCTGGGAATAGAAAGCATTTTAAATCAGGCGCATAATGCTGATTACTGGCGAATTGCACAAGCAGCATCAGAGAATTACAGCTATAGTGAATTGCAGAATGAAAATGAAATTTATGCATCCTTCAAGGCATTCAGAGAAAGAAATATCCTTTTTTGCAATACATCAACAACTGCCTATTTTGAAAAAAGTCAGTTGGAGCCGCATTTTGTCCTCTCAGACCTGATCTCCCTGATGCATCCTGAATTATTGACTGATTACCAACCTGTTTATTATACATTATTGAAATGAGGACAGGACAAAACATCTCCAAACGACTTTGGCTGTTTTTCTGGCTGATCCTTTCATTGGCTTTGTTATTTGTATTGAATCTTTTTCTTGGTTCAGTAATCATATCGCCTGTTATGGTTTTCGACATTCTTTCCGGAAATGATCAGGGTGGGAGTGAGTCTCTTATTGTGTTGAATTTCAGACTTCCACAGGCTTTTACTGCCTTGTTTTCGGGTGCAGCACTTGCCGTTGCCGGACTCATGTTACAGACACTTTTCCGAAATCCCTTGGCCGATCCGGGAATCCTTGGAATCAGTTCAGGCGCCAGTATGGGTGTTGCGCTGATGCTTTTTTTCAGCGGTTCAGCTGTTGGGACCAATATCTGGTTCAGTCATCTTGGAATCAGTTTTGCTGCTTTTCTGGGAGCTTTGCTTGTCCTTCTTTTTATCATCCTGATCAGCCGAAAGCTAAGCAATGTAATGAGCTTGCTGATAGCCGGACTCATGATCGCCTATCTGGCAGGTGCACTGACCGGATTGGTGAAATATTTCAGCCGCAAAGAAGAGGTATATGCCTTCGCCATCTGGGGTCTCGGCAGTTTCTCCAATGTCGGGACTTCACGTTTGCCATTGTTTATTGGATCAGTTAGTCTGGGACTTCTGGGATCTGTTTTACTGATCAAGCCTTTGAATCTATTGCTTCTGGGCGATCGCTATGCATCTAATCTTGGATTAAATATTAGAAAATCAACAATTTATATTGTATTACTTACAGGATTTCTTACAGCCATAGTAACGGCTTATGCGGGACCGGTCGCCTTTATCGGATTGGCTGTTCCGCATCTTGCTCGTTCAGTATTCCGAACAGCTGATCATAAATTACTTATCCCTGCAAGCATGATTCTGGGAGCCGGATTGGCTTTGTTTTGCAGCCTCATTGCACGTCTTCCCGGTTTTGACGGGAGTCTTCCGATCAACTCGATCACCTCCCTCATTGGGGCGCCCATCGTGATCTGGTTTCTGTTTCGACATCGTAATTTCAGCGGACAGGAATGATGAACGAACTGCTCCATACCCAGAAGCTGATCGTTGGTTACAACGAAAGAAAGCAAAACCCGGAAAAGTTGTTCCCGGCAACAGACATTAGCTTGATTTACAATGAACTTACAGCGCTTGTGGGTCCGAATGGAGCCGGAAAAACAACACTTCTACGAACGATTTCCGGACAATTGCCGGCTATCGAAGGGAATGTTTTTCTGGGTGAATCCAATATAAAATCCATTCTCCCATCCGAGCTAGCCAAAAAGATCAGTATCGTTCTGACTGACAGAATAAACGATCCGCATTTGCTGGTTTTTGATGTCGTCGCCATGGGGAGATATCCTTATACCGGTTTTTGGGCGAAACTG
>CAZVKW010000114.1:2774-9364 GCA_964627945.1 uncultured Lentimicrobiaceae bacterium | reverse complement strand
GAAATGCTTGGGTCGAAAAACGGGGAAATTGAACCCGGACGTAATCAAACCCGATATAAATATTCGCCGGTACATCAGGATGTGGCAGTCTGCTGTGCTCCAAACGCAGGTAGAATTTCGCCCTATTTTCTTCAAAACTGTTGGTTTAAAGAAGGAGAAAATACGCTTGTGGCTGCTGTTTTATGTCCAAACATCCTGGAAACTAACATTTATGATGTTTCGGTTAAAATTGAAGAAATTACGGAATATCCATATCAGAATCAGTTTGTTTTCAAAATTGAAACAGAAAAGCCAATCACATTTACATTGAAAATCAGGAAGCCAGAATGGGCGAATTCAATCAAAACTGCCGAAAAGTACATTCTTGATAACGGCTTTCTGGTTATTGAACGCGATTTTTCTAAAAACGATCAAATTATTCTGGAATTCACCACAGAAGTTCAGGTAAAGGAGGATTTGAATCAAGAAAAATACTTCAGCTACGGAGCTTTGGTTTATGCCAAACCAATTGCAGCAAATGAACAAAAAGGGAAAATTTACGCTCCCGGCTTTGAGGATTTGACCTATTCACCGTTAGACTCAAACAGGTATGAATTCATTCCAAAACACCAGGCCCGCTTTCAGGATGGGAAAATAAGGGTTAATCTGAAAAATATAACAACCCAGAAAACGGAAAAGCTGGAATTGCTTCCTTTGGGAAAGACCATATTGAGACAGGCGTCTTTTAAGTAATTTTTATATGTATCGCTGTCATTTCTTCATTTGTTTTTCAGCGAATTGGTTCACAACATTACTTCTTTGCTCTTTCATTTTAGACAATTATTGAATTAAAACAATTTTCTATTGTAATTGTGAGTATCTCCAGGATACTTTGATTATAGACGATTTGTTCAGGTTTTTCAATATGAAAAGAAGTATTCCGTTAAACGACATCAAAAAAAAAGAAGTACAGGATGGATATAAGAACTTCTAATATATTGGCAATAGATCCAGAAATTCATGAAAGGATTTAATTCAAATTTCTGCAAGGTGTGCAGCTTGTAGATTAATGCTATGCTTGTAATAATACAGAGCCGTTTGAAGAATTTGTAAATTGATTATCTTTGTCTAAAAGATGAGATTATGCCTAAGTTATATGAATATTTCGGATTAATATTCTTGTTTTATTCTCAAGAACATGACCCGATCCATGTGCATGGAAAATTTCAGGATAAAGAAAGCAAGGCGGAAATTATCTTTGAGAATGGAAAGTTTAAAGAGATCGTAATTAAAGATGTTCAGGGAAAAGAACCTCTGGATACCCAAAATTTAAAAAAATTTAAAAAAATTGTGGAACTTTATCGTGATGATATTGTAAGGAAGTGGATTGATTTCTTTGTCTACAATATTGAGATTTCACCAGAAAAAATAACAAAAAGAATATAAGACAATGGTATTCTCGATTTGTCAGGCAGATTATGTTGGAGAATATAAAATAAATTTTTTGTTCTCTGATGGTATTGAACGGGTTATTGATTTCTCAGGTTTTTTAAATAATGCAAAAAACCCTATGACTAGGAAATATCTTGATAAGAAATTATTTAAGAATTATAAAATTGTTTATGGAGATATCATCTGGAATGATTATGAGATGTGTTTCCCAATTTGGAATTTGCACGAAGGCCATCTATAATAAACCATACAAGCCGCCCGGCTTCTTGCGCAATAGTCTTTCAACTAAAATTGCTTGCAGAGACTAGATTAGAATCTGCTGTTTCTTTGCAGCCCTGTCTTCTGGTTCCTGTCATCTAAATCCACAATTTTCCTACCTTTGCACACCAATTTATTTGTAAGATATGTTTGAAGGTTTAAGCGAAAAATTAGAACGTTCATTTAAAATCCTGAAAGGGCAGGGGCATATTTCGGAAATCAATGTGGCCGAAACCCTGAAAGAAGTGCGTAAAGCCCTGCTCGATGCCGACGTGAGCTTTAAGATTGCCAAGGATTTTACGACAACTGTAAAGGAAAAAGCCCTTGGAGAAAAGATATTGACTTCGGTTTCGCCCGGACAACTCATGGTGAAGATCGTTCATGACGAACTGGTCAATCTGATGGGTGTTGAGCATAGCGATATCAACCTGAAACAGAATCCGACCATCATTCTGATTGCCGGTTTACAGGGTTCGGGTAAAACCACTTTTTCAGCCAAACTGGCCAGTTACCTGAAACGCAAGAAAGGCAAACATCCTTTGCTGGTTGCCGGCGACGTTTACCGTCCTGCTGCTATCGATCAGTTGAAAGTGCTGGGCGAACAGGTTGAAGTGAGTGTGTATACTGAAGATGGAAGCAAAGATCCGGTAAGCATTGCACGTAATGCCGTTAAATACGCCAAAGAGAAGAATTTCAATGTCGTGATCATCGATACCGCCGGTCGTCTGGCTGTGGATGAGCAGATGATGAACGAGATAACTGCCGTTAAAAGCACTGTAAATCCGCATGAGATTCTGTTTGTGGTGGATGCCATGACAGGTCAGGATGCCGTTAATACAGCCAAAGCATTCAACGATCGCCTTGATTTTCATGGCGTTGTACTTACCAAGCTGGATGGCGATACCCGTGGTGGTGCTGCCCTCACGATCCGTTCGGTGGTTGATAAACCCATCAAATTCGTTGGAATTGGTGAAAAAATGGATGCACTGGATGTGTTTTACCCGAAACGTATGGCCGACCGTATCCTCGGGATGGGCGATATCGTTTCGTTGGTTGAACGCGCGCAGGAGCAGTTCGATGCAGAAGAAGCCAAGAATCTGCAGCGCAAACTGGCCAAGAATGAGTTCAACTTCAATGATTTCATGAAGCAGATTCAGCAGATCAAGAAGATGGGTAACATCAAGGATCTGGCCGGAATGATTCCAGGTATGGGAAAAGCTTTGCAGGATACTGAAATCGACGACGACGCTTTCAAAGGCATCGAAGCCATCATTCAGTCGATGACGCCCACCGAACGTGAAAATCCGAAAGTCCTCAACGGAAGCCGCCGCAAACGCATTGCAGATGGTAGCGGAACAAGCATTGTTGAGGTGAACCGTCTGATCAAGCAATTTGAAGATACTTCGAAAATGATGAAGATGATGAGCGGCGGAGGCGGTAAAAAAATGATGCAGATGATGAGCCAGATGAACAACCGTCGCAGATAAAAGCAAAAAGAATGACCGATAAAATTATTGACGGAAAAGTCATTTCCGCTGAAATGAAAAATGAGATTGCAGCGCGCGTGGCTGAAATGATCGATGCCAATATCGAACCACCACATCTTGCCGCACTGATCGTTGGTGATGATCCGGCAAGCCAGACCTATGTTGCATCCAAGGAAAGATCCTGCCATCAGGTAGGAATCACTTCTTCGGTGTATCGTCTGCCCGAAACGGCTACCGAGGAGGAAGTGCTTGCAATGGTCGATTTTTTAAATGCTGATCCTGATGTGGACGGATTCATTGTGCAACTACCAGTTCCGAAACATATCAATTCTGATAAAATTATTGAACGTATCAGTCCAAAAAAGGATGTGGATGGATTTCATCCGTATAACCTTGGAATGATGCAACTGGGCTTACCAACTTTTCTGCCTGCAACCCCATTTGGGATTGTTGAAATGCTCAAGCGCAGCAAGGTTGAGGTGGCCGGAAAGCATGTTGTGGTACTTGGGCGATCGAATATCGTTGGAACACCGATCAGCATTTTGCTCTCCAGAAAATCAGCCACTGGCAATGCTACAGTGACGCTCTGCCATAGCCTTACACAGAACCTTGAAGAAATTACCCGTCAGGCTGATATCCTGATCGCCGCCATCGGAATTCCGCATTTTGTGAAAGCTTCTATGGTAAAAAAAGGCGCCGTGGTGGTGGATGTTGGTATTCACCGCATCGAAGATACCACATGTGAAAAAGGTTATTATATCACCGGAGATGTTGATTTTAAGGAAGTTGAACCCATTGCCGGATGGATCACACCTGTTCCGGGCGGCGTTGGATTGATGACTGTTGTTGCACTTCTCCACAATACACTTCTGGCAGCCGAAAAAAGAAATTCATGAAATTGAATCAGATGAAGCGATCTGTCATTTCATTGATTTTCCTGATTATCAGCCTGATTTCCGGAACAACTATCATCGCACAGACGACAGGTTGTACCGATCCGCAGTCGATAAATTTTGATCCTTCTGCCATACAGAATGATGGTTCGTGTGAATATCCGCTCAGTAATTCTATTCCTCGTGTGATTTGCGAATTACCGATGGAAGTGAATGAAACCTCATCGCTCATATTTCTGAAGAACAAAGTCTGGACCCTCAACGACAGTGGAAACGAAGCCGCCATTTATGTGCTTGATACCCTTACTGGACAGGTTTTGCAGAAAGTAATTCTGGAAAATACCACCAATGTTGACTGGGAAGAGTTGTGCTTTGATAATGAATATTTGTACGTTGGTGATTTTGGAAACAATGCCGGAATGCGGACCGATCTATGCATTTACAAAGTGCTTGTTGAAAATCTACCGGATGAAGGCAATGCTTCTGTAACAGCCGAAAAGATAAGCTTTAGCTATCCCGACCAAACGTCTTTCGATTTTTCGAAAACGCATAATTTTGATTGTGAAGCCTTTATTTCCTCAGGTGATAGTTTATACTTGTTTACGAAGAACAGAGGCGACAGTCAGACAAAAATATACCGACTACCCAAGGAAACCGGAAGCTGGAAAGCGGATTATGTAACGGTTTTCAATGCAAGAGGCCTGATCACAGGCGCAGATTTCAATACGCAAAAAAATGAGCTTATACTCGTTGGCTATGGCGCGAATTATCTCATGCCCTATGTCTGGATCATGTTTGGCTTTGATGGAAACGATTTTTTTGGTGCCAACAAAAGACGCATTGATTTCACGGCTTATCCGGCAGCGCAGATGGAAGGAATCACTTATTTGCATGGAAAACAGATATTGATTTCGGCTGAAAGATCTATTGCGTACGCAGCCCGGTTTTATCATTTTTCAACAGCAGATTATACTGACAAAAACATTTCGAATGCGGATGCCAGAAGAGCTAAAAAAGCGATCATTCATATAAGTGAACAGCTTACTGATACACTTAAAATGAGTGTAAGTAATTTACCCAAAGGAACTTACAGGGTAGATATCAGCGATTTGAATGAAAAAGTACTTCTGAGTTTTTCTGCTGATTTTGCAAAGAATGAAGAGAAGGAACTCAATCTATCCATTGCTGATTTGCCTTCGGACATGTATCTTGTTACCTTTATCGGTGAACGGGCAGTAGTTAGGCAGAAATTTATGAAACCTTGAATATGGTAAAGGATCTTTTTGAAGCCGGGAAAAAGCTACCCCTCATGGAGGAGTTTTATACATTGCAGGGCGAAGGCCATAATATGGGGCAGGCTGCTTATTTCATTCGCATTGGAGGTTGTGATGTTGGCTGCCACTGGTGCGACTCAAAGCCCTCCTGGGATGCAGGAAATTTTCCTCCAACTGATGCATGTGAAATCGCGGAACGTGCAGCTTCCTTTCCAGCCAAAACGGTCGTTGTAACAGGTGGAGAACCATCCCTTTATCCACTTGATTATTTTACGAAGATATTGAAAGACAAAGGAATACGAACCATGGTCGAGACAAGTGGCGCGCATCAGCTGAGCGGTGACTGGGACTGGATTTGTCTTTCACCAAAAAAGTATTCTCCACCAAAATCAGAAGTTTTTCGCGCAGCACACGAACTCAAAGTGGTGATCCAGACCGAGGCTGATCTGCAATGGGCCGAGAAAAATGCAAAGTTGGTTTCTGAAAACTGCATCCTTTATCTGCAACCCGAGTGGAGCGTTTCGCACAAAATCATGCCCTGGCTCACGGAATATGCCATGCAGCATCCGTGCTGGCGCATCAGTCTGCAGAGCCATAAATACATGAATATTCCCTGATCATTTCCTTTTGGAAAGGAGGCTTCAAAACACCTATTTTTACGCTAAATTAAACGGGTATGCTGTTTCATTTTTCTGTTATATTCCTGAGAATATGCCGTGCTTTTTTGCTTTTTCTGTGTTTGCTTTGCCTTGCTTTTCCGCTTTCGGCACAGACTGGAAAAATTGATCTGAGCACTTATCCAAAAAAAGCTGTTGCGGCCTATGATGCTGCTGAGAAACATTATCTCGAAGGTAATCAGGAACTTGCACGAAAGGAATTGCAGAAAGCATTGAAAATCAGTGATCATTTTATCGAAGCCTGGTTGCTCTATGGCGATGTTCTTCGCGAGTCGGGCTTGGATGATCTGGCGCTGTCTGCCTATGTAAAGGCAATCGAGATTGATTCATCATTTTTTCCGCCTGCCTCTTATTTTGCTGCAAGTATTTTACTTTCGACCGGTCAATATGCCGATGCTGAACGCTATCTGCTTCAATTTCTGCGCTTTGACCGTATTCGTCCTGAACTCCAATTGCAGGCTTTAGGTAAACTTTCCTCAGCCCGTTTTGCAATGCAAGCACTAGCTCATCCTAACGCTGACAGCCTTTTCCTTCTGCCGGGAACGATCAATACAACAGCAGATGAGTATG